>NZ_JAKJSY010000087.1:0-16966 GCF_050337445.1 Vibrio minamisatsumaniensis
TTCTTTGTGGGAACCATATGACGTTTCTTCGTTTTAGAGCAGGAGAGCCGCTGTCAGAGCTGGTTCATCATGCTCTGGTTCAATCCCAAATCAGGTCAATTTAGTTCTTTCGTAGGATGAGTGCGTCTGAAATGGCGAAAACAGCGAGAAAGTGGTCATTAAACACCCGTGTTTAGATTGTAGAGCAGGAGTTAGGTCAGTCAGGCACTCATTCTGACGTGAATTAAGCCGCTACTGTTCAGGTAAGGAAACATTGAGATCCCTTACCTTCAAGATCGGCGTCATTTGCCATTACAGGCGTTGAAAGTGTTGCTGTTATTCCAATTACACCCATCAATTTAAAGGTGGTACCCATCAATTTTTCAGCAGATACATTTGAACGGCTAAGCAAAGTTTTCATTGTCTCTATCCCTCTGGACTCGGTCAGTAAGTTCGCTCTGTATGCTATTGCCGAAGTGTGACCGTTTGCCGTAAGTTATTTGACAGTTAGGGTGCATTTATGTGGCAGTTATATTTCACTTATATGGCAGCAACCGGATTCGGTAGTCATCCATGTAGCCTTGGTCAGCGCCACAAGAGCCTACGAAGTAAAAGCTAACGCATACAAAAACTCCGACAAATTCTGTCGGAGTTTTTTAACGGTCGAACCTTGAAGTTATGCCAGCCATCTAGCTCATGAATCAAGCTTAAGAAACTGTCTTACCCTTGATGAATCTGGGTTAGTGAAAAACTTCTTTGGGTTGGATTTTTCAATCAATATGCCCTTCTCAAGAAACACCACCTGATCTGACACCTGACGCGCAAACTCCATCTCATGCGTCACCACCACCATGGTGTAGCCCTCTTGCGACAGTTTCTTCATCACCAATAACACTTCTTCGACCAATTCAGGATCGAGTGCTGACGTTGGCTCATCAAACAGCAATACATCCGGCTCCATCGCGAGAGCTCTGGCAATAGCGACACGTTGCTTTTGCCCACCCGATAACATGCTTGGGTAGTTCTCTAATTTGTGCGACATCCCCACCTTGTCGAGTTGCTTACGAGCCATCTCTTCGGCGTCTGATTTCGCTATCTTCTTAACGTGAACGAGCGCTTCCATGACGTTTTGCAACACGGTTAGATGCGGCCACAAATTGAAGCTTTGGAAAACCATACCAAGGCGCTCTCTGAGTTTCGCCAGCTCTTTGTATTTGAGAGGTTTACCCGTTTCTGAGTTGATACCAATGCGTTCATCACCCATAAAGATCGTGCCGCGCTCTGGCTGCTCTAACCAATTCATGCAACGTAATAGTGTCGATTTCCCCGACCCAGACGAGCCGAGAATACTCACCACATCGCCTTTGTTGATGGTGAGGTTGATGTCTCGTAATACTTCGATGCCATCAAACTGTTTCGACAGGTTTTCAACCTTGATGATCGTCTCACGTTGTTCCAATTGTGGCTCGCACTCAATCACTTCCAAATTCACGCCCAAAGAAGGGTTAATCGGTGCTTCCGTTTCAATAGTCTCTGATTGTTTAAGCATGGCTAAGCCCTCTAAGTTCAACTTTGGTTTGGATTCGTTTGGTGATGGTTTCCAGTGCAATACTCACTGCCCAGTAGAGCGCGATAGCAATGATGAACGCATTCAATGGGATAAAGTACGTTGATTGAATGCTGTTGGCGGCCGCGGTAATTTCTGCGACGGTAATGATGCTGAGAAACGCGGTGTCTTTTAAGCAGATGATGAGTTGGTTAGTGATCAGAGGAACCGATTTAAACAACACATTAGGGGTAATAACTCGGGTAAAGGTTTTGAATTTAGAGAAGCCATAAGCGTGCGCAGCTTCGATGTAACCCGGCTCTAGTCCTTTACGAACCCCTCGAAAAATCTCACAAAAATAGGTACCGTGATAGAGACTTAGTGCGATGATTCCCGCAGTGATCGCATCGAGTCGAATACCAACTTGAGGCAACCCGTAATAGAGCAGGTACGCTAAGATAAGAAACGGCAAGGTACGCATAATGCCTATCAAACTATTGATGGTGTACTTCACACCGAGTCTTGAGTTTGATGAGCAATGGTTTTCGAGGCAATACAACAAACTGATGCCAATGATGAAACTCAAGATTGAAGACGAAACAAAAAGATTAAGAGTGGTCACAAATCCCGAAGCAAACAGCTCTTTTTTTTGCCAGATAATATTCCATTCTTCCATATTTACTCCTTAAACTTACCTGCTCAATCACGCTTCACAAGCAGGTAATAGTGTTTCTGACCAAGTAGCCGTGACGGCTAAATTGTTGCTGCGGTTGATACCAGAGGCATCGCTGATAACAGTAACTACGATTGATAACCGCTGTAGACACTTACGGCTGCAGATAAGTCGCTCGGTTTTCAGCCATAGCTTGCAACTTCACCAACACACCAATAATCAACATGTATATAGCACCAGCACACAGAATCGGCCCAAGTGGTTCATAAGTAACCGCAGAGATTCTATTGGTGACACGGGTTAAGTCGACAATGCCGATCACCGCGATAGCTGGGCTGCCTTTGATTAAGAACGACATCTCATTGACTAGTGCAGGTAGGCTCATGATCACCATTTGTGGGAACATGATTCTGCGGAAGTAAGTTATACGTCTCATACCAATGGCTTCAGCCGCTTCCATTTGCCCTTTTGAAAAGTTCAGAAAGGCGTTGCGCCAAATCTCCGCATTGAATGCCGATGTATTGAGTGTGAGTGCTAAAATGGCAGAAACGTGCTTATCTAAATTGATGCCAAATGATGGAAAAGAAAGGAAAATAAACAGAGCCAGTGTCACCAAAGGCGTTGCTCGTGCCCAACTGACATAGATGCCCAACATTTGATCCACAAATGGGATTTTCATCATTCTAATCAAGGCAATCATTAAGCCGATAACGACACCGAATACAATCGATACTGCCGATATCCATGCCGTCGCCCACGCCCCCTGTAGCAACTGTTCCCAAGCGTAATAATCCATAAACGACCTCTTTGATCAGCGACTTATTTCGATAGATTGTGCACAAATGACTCATGGGCTAAACCGCTTTGACCCCATTAGCATGGACACAAACAGTCGCTAACTGTTTGTGTCGGCACGTACTGATTCGCTATTGAACAGCGATCAGCTTGTGATACTGCTCGACAGAAGTAATGGCTTCTGAAGGGAGTTGGTCGAACGATTCACCAAACCACTTCTTCTGCAACTCTGCCATTTTTCCTGTTTGTTCAAGATGGCGGAAAAACTCGGTTAGGTAAGCCAAAAGCTCAGGATTATTTTTAGGAACTGGCCAGCTCACGAAACCTGGGCCAGAGACCGCTTCGCCTTTTTTGAATACCTTTGACTTCGACTTCACCACCTCGTTAACCGAAACCACACTGTTGATCACATAGTCGATACGGCCGATTGCCAAATCGGAATACGCTTCTGGATAAGATTGATACTGAACCACTTTCCCCAAAGACTTGCCTTGGGCTTCAAGCATTTCTTCCAACTCCGGCAGTCGCTCTAGCAAGGCACTACCCGCTTGTAGCCCCACCGTTTTACCATCTAAATCCGCAACAGTATTGATGTCGTCAGCATCCGCTCGGGTTAAGAAGTAGTGCTGCGCGGAAGCGATCGGTGGAGTAAAGTCGAAGGCCTTTAAACGGGCGTCGGTAATGATTGCGCCGGTTAACGCCACATCGTATTGACCTGCGGATACTGATGCGAGTAACCCAGTCCAAGGTAAGATCTCTTGTTCAATATCGAACTTCGAATATTCACGCAGTTCATCAAGCAGATCTTTATTGATCCCAGCCGGATTACCACGATCGATGTAGTTGAATGGCGAATAGTTATCCTCTGTCGCCACTTTCATAAAACCTTGCTTTTCGATAGTTGCAAGATCGGATGCTTGTGCAACACCAAAACAACCCAGTACGACGGTTGCTGCCGCTGTTGAAACCCATGCCTTCATCGTCATTCCCTGTTTCATGCGCTTTCCTTATCGAGATTATTTGCCTGCCTTTACTTTATGAACGGAATGAGCCGAAGACGTAGAGCCAATTTGATTTTCAGGTTGGGACAGAACTATTTTTAGGTTAGAGCAGCGCATATTTCCCATTAGATACCGATCAAAAGCCAGTCCTTAAATATCAATATGAACTCTGGCTCGCTTCTTGCTCTTTTATACAAATAGGACCGAGATTTACTGAGAATAAGGACTGTCTCTCATGGCGATAAATCACAATTGTTTCATCGAGTTTGATTCCAAAAGAAGCCTGCAAGAGCAAGTACGTAGCTATTTGGTGACGGCGATATTGAAAGGTATTTTTCCTGTGGAAAAAGCGCTTCCGTCTTGTCGCAAGCTCTCTAGCCAATTAGGGGTATCACGCAATACGGTCTCGCTGGTGTACGATAGTTTGCTCGATGATGGTTATCTCATCAGCAAACCTCGTAGTGGGTATTACCTGTCAGACAAGTATCAAAATCCAAGCGAAGAAATGGATGCGAACTTGGATCATTTTGAATCAACAGACAACGACAATGCACCGGATTGGAGCAAGCGAGTAAAACTGCAATTGAGCCAATACCCTCGCATCGTCAAACCCTCACATTGGAGCTGCTACCAATACCCATTTATTTTTGGTCAACCCTCTATCAATGACTTTCCATTAGCGCAATGGCGGGAAGCCACAAGAAAGGTCACCTCAGATCCAAATGACCACCGCTGGCTGTGTGACAAGGTCGATAAAGACGTCGACATGCTGGTCGAACAGATACGCACAAGAGTGCTTCCTCAGCGCGGTATTCATGCCCAAAGCGATGAGATCCTCATAACCTTAGGTTCGCAGAATGCGCTCTATTTGATTTCAACCTTGCTCATGAACCATGAGAGCCGAGTCGGAGTCGAGAACCCCGGCTACAAGGAAGCGAATCACACCTTTAATCTCGCTGGCGCGCAGTTACACCCACATCAAGTGGATGAACAAGGATTGAGATTCAATGAGCACTCTTCACTGTGTGATCACTTCTATGTTACGCCGAGCCACCAAGCTCCAACGGGCGTCACCATGAGTGACGAACGTCGAGATCAGTTACTGGAAATGGCCAAAGCCAATGATGCGGTGATTATCGAAGATGACTATGACGCTGAGTGCAACGTGGAGTGGAATCCTAAGCCCGCGCTGAAAGCCAGTGACAAGGAAGGACGTGTCATCTACGTCAGCAGCTTCTCTAAACTATTAGCCCCCGGCTTGAGGTTAGGCTACATCGTGGCACCTGAAGAGTTAATCTACGACCTTAGAATACTGCGGAGATTGATGTATCGACATGCGCCAAGCCGCGTTCAGATGGAAGTCGCGCACTTTATTGAACAAGGCTACTACGACAGCTTTGTGAGGCGCTTTAGAGAGAACACGCGCCAGCGCTGGAAGCTGATCAACGATGCCGTGTTAAAATACTTACCTGACTGTAAGCGACTGGCTCAAAGCGAGCAGGCCAACTCTCTGTGGCTACAAACCCCTAGCCACATCAATAGCCAGCGTTTAGCTTCACGAGCCGCCCAAAAAGGCATATTGATTGAGACAGGCTATTCGCACTTTATGAGTAATACCGAAACGAAATCGGGCTGTGAAGCATTGTCAGAATATGATCCCAACTCCTATTTTCGACTGGGCTTTCACGCTATCGATAAAGATCTGATCGCCCCCGGCATCAAAGAGCTGTCAGAAGTGATGAAGATCTAGCATCACTAAAGCGCAGTTTGACCAGAGTGATTAAGTGGATGAACGTAAAAAAGAGCATCAGTCGATGCTCTTTTGTCGTTTCTGAAGGTTAAGTTCGACACATTAAAAAGAACAGGGAATCCTTTACCAAAGTGCCTTGGTTGCTGCGCTGGCTATCTGATGAAACAATTAAGAAGCGATTTCACACAATACTTCATCAATGATCTTGACGCCTTTTTTAATCTCGCTTGGCTGAATAACCAAAGGTGGCGCGACGTGAATGCGGTTATTCACAATGAAAGTCAACAGGCCTCGCTTGGTCAATTGCGCTTTCAATTGCCCCATTTTTTCATTGCTTAAAGGTGTTTTACTTTCACGATCTTCCACTAGCTCTACTGCCCAGAACATCCCTTTACCACGTACATCACCAATTATAGGATGCAACTCTTGAAGGTTCAGCAGAAGCGGCCCTAAAACGCTGTTACCGACGTTATCAGCATGCGTGACAATGCCCTCTTGCTCCATCACATCGAGCGTTGCGACGATCGAAGCCATCGCCAAAGGGTGACCAGAATACGTTAATCCGCCCATAAAGAAATTCGACTTAAAGTACTCAACGATCGGTTCACTGACCACCACACCACCAGCCGGTACATAACCCGAGTTCACCCCTTTCGCGAAAGTAATCAAATCTGGCACGACATTGAAGTGTTCAAACGCAAACCACTTACCCGTGCGACCAAAGCCGACCATCACCTCATCGAAGATCAGTTGAATGCCATGTTTGGTTGCCAGCTCACGCACGCCGACAAGGTAATCTTTGGGCGGAATGAGAAAGCCCGCCGTTCCAGGAATGGTCTCTAGAATAATCGCCGCAATCGCCGTTGGTCCTTCGCATTCAATCACTCGCTCTAAATGCTGCAGGGCACGCTCACTCTCTTCAGCTTCAGTCGCCGCGTTGAATTCGCTTCGATAGAGAAATGGATTGAAGAAGTGAACGTGCCCACGGCTATACTCGTTTGGAATTCGACGAAAGTCCCCCGTCGCAGCAATAGCAGTGCCTGTATTGCCATGATAAGAACGGTAAGCAGAGAGTACCTTGTCGCGCCCTGTGAATTGTCTCGCCATGCGAATCGCATTTTCGTTAGCGTCTGCGCCTGCATTGGTAAAGAATACCTTCTGAAACGTGCTGGGTGCTTTCGACAAAATGCGCTTGGCCGCCAAACCACGAGTAAGGTTTGCGGTCGCAGGGGCAACGGTCACCAATGAGTCAGCCTGATCTTTAATCGCTTTGATCACTTGTGGATGCTGGTGACCAATATTGGTGTTAACGAGCTGGCTACTAAAATCAAGGTACTCTTTACCTTCGTAGTCCCACATTTTGCACCCTTGCCCACCCGCAATGGCGATAGGCTCAGCCGCTTCTTGAATCGACCAAGAATGAAATACGCTCTTGTCGAGGTCGATAATATCTTGGTTCACAAGCTGTTCTGTTGATACTTCCATTTCATCGTCTCCATTAACAACACTAGATTCACAGCCGCTCGTGCTTGGCTTGTCTTCGCGAATGAAAGACGCGAAACACGACATTAAAAAGGCTGCGCTATCGGATGGAATAATCTTCATCCCAAACAGGGCGGAGCTCATAGTGTCAGTTTCAACAAAACCGTGGGCCAGTGAATCAGCCCAAACCTAGTCCCTAATCCAACCAAAGGCCTGACCCAATCCAATCGTCGATCTGGCTCTATTCAAAATTCTTAGGTGTGAATAGATTGAAAGGCAGACGAGACAAGTCTCATCAAACACTAATTAATGCAGCAGTAACTTCAAAAGCAAAGAGGAGAACAAGAGTGGAATTAGGGTTGGCAATGACATTGATTCTGTTTGCAGGAGTAGTGCGAGGCTATTCCGGGTTTGGGTTTGCGATTATCGCTGCGCTCTCCCTAAGCTTTATTGTTCCACCATTGCAAGCGGTAGCCATCGCTATCCTATTGGATTTTCTAAGCTCTTTCCCTCTGCTCAAACAAAGTAAAACCACCATCAATATGCGGCTTATTACCCCGTTGTGTATTGGCATGTTGGTTGCGGTGCCTTTCTCGCTGTATTTCATTAGCACGATATCGGAATCGGGCTTGAAGGCCTTTATCGCAATGATGTCTTTGGTCGCTGGCTCACTGATTATTTTGGACTTACGCCTCACTTGGTTACACCAACGACACGCGTTTTGGGCGGGAGCAATTTCAGGGTTTAGCATGACCACAGCCTCTTCGGGAGGGCCGCCATTAGTGACGTATTTGATGAACCTGACCATTAAAACCAGTGAGCAGAGAGCCACTGCGATTGTGTTTTTTCTTCTGAGTTCAGCGATTTCACTGATCGGCTTCATATGGATTGGCGCATTAGATCAAGGATCATTCACCACTGGCTTATGGCTATTACCAGCCGCTTTGGTTGGCAATATACTGGGTCAAAAACTGTATCTATCAGTACCAAACTTGTCTGCAAAAACAACGACCGCGCCGATTTTGATCGGCATGGCACTACTTATGTTAATTTCAAATTAGAAGGATGTATTTATGGATAAGATAGCGTTCATTACAGGGGCAACCTCTGGTTTCGGCAAAGCGGCGGCAAAACGTTTTGCAAAGGATAACTGGTCGTTAGTGTTGTCTGGTCGTCGAATCGAAAGGCTACTCGACCTAAAGGCAGAATTAACGGTGCCTGTACATGTCATTCAACTCGATGTCCGAGATGCAGATGCTGTAAAACAAGCCATTGATTCACTACCCGCTGAATTCTCATCAATTACCGCATTAGTTAATAATGCTGGCTTAGCCTTAGCACCAGAAGGTGCGCCCGATGTGGATTTAAAAGACTGGCACACAATGATCGACACCAATGTCACTGGCCTAGTCAATGTCACTCACGCGCTGCTGCCTACGTTAATTAAAAAAGGCGCAGGAAGCTCTATCATCAATGTTGGATCCATTGCCGGACAATGGCCCTACCCAGGAAGCCATGTGTATGGTGCCAGCAAAGCATTCGTAAAGCAGTTTAGTTACAACCTACGTTGCGACCTACAAGGCACTGGAGTTCGTGTCACAGACCTCTCCCCTGGCATCGCAGAAACGGAATTTACTCTAGTAAGAACCAAAGGTAACCAGACGGCTTCAGACAATCTTTACCAAGGCACCACGCCGTTGTCAGCAGAGGATATTGCCGAGCAGATGTTTTATATCGCAACCTTGCCAGATCACATCAACATTAACCGAGTCGAAGTGATGCCGACTCGCCAAGCGTGGTCTGCGTTCGCAATCGATAGAGACTAAGTTCAAACCGACACAAACAAAAAAGGTGGTCTTTTCAGACCACCTTTTTACCCTATATTCAATATTCTCGGATTACTCTAAACAATTTTCTGCTCATGCTCCTTGGTCGGTTCAGCCTCATCAGACAAGAACCCTGCAACGATCTCTCTCAATGTCCCCTGATTAACCGGTTTGGATAAAAACTCATCCATACCGACATCAAAGCACAGGTGCTTGTCTCTCTGCACAACGTTGGCTGTTAATGCAACGATCGGAACATGCTTTGAAGAACCCTCTTCGAGCGCTCGGATCTGCTTGGTCGCTTCAAACCCATCGAGCACTGGCATCTGACAATCCATAAAAATCATCACATATTCGTTAGACTTAAATTTCTCAACGCCAATTTTACCGTTATCGGCAATATCAACCTCAAACCCAAGCTTCTTAAGCATCATCTTGGCGACTTGTTGATTCACTCGTGAATCCTCGACGACCAACACCTTACCGCCAAATGAGGCTTTAACCGTTTCGGGTTTAGATTCTTGTTTAACGACAACGACAGGTTTGGTTGATGGCGTCGGTTCATTGTCCTTAAACAATACCTCACCTCGATTTGGGTAGGTAAAAGTCGAGGAATCAGGCTCTCTCATGAGGACTTCAGTCAGCGTCCATTTAAGTTGGTTATCTTGATAAGGACGAGCGATATAGGCAACAAAACCCACTTGTTTAGCTCGTACTTCGTCTTGTTTTCGTGGATCTGCTGAGATCATAACCAACTTAGGACACGTTTTGCCAAAACGCTCTATCAAGCTTCTTGCTAATTGGAATCCATCAATAGACGGCATCACTTTATCAATCAGTACAAGATCATAAGGCAATGACTTAGCCACCGATTCTGAAACTAACTCTATCGCTTGGCTGGCCGTCTCGCAGCTATCAGAAACAACACCAAACAGCTGCAGTTGTGCTGATGTTATGCGCATGTTTAATGGACTGTCATCAACCAATAAAACCGAAACTTTATTAAAATCGATTGTGCTCTCATCGACATACACGCACGGTTCAAAGTCAGCAACAAAATAGAACGTGCTTCCTTTGCCCTCTACACTGTTTAGTTCGAGCTTACTGCCCATCAAGCTAACGATCTTATCGCATATTGTCAGCCCCAGCCCCGTACCGCCATAAATACGGGTGGTACTACCGTCGGCTTGTTGAAATCTATCGAACACCGATTTTTGCTTGTCTTCAGCAATACCGATTCCGCTATCCGTTACCTCAAACCTCACCCTCAGTTTTTGGTCGGGTTCTATCACACTCTCCAAATGAATCGAAAGCGTGACATGGCCATGCTCGGTGAACTTAATCGCGTTGCCCACTAAGTTGTTAAGCACCTGTCTGAGTTGAGTGCCATCACCGATCACCATAGTGGGAATCTTAGGATCAATGGCGAGCTCAAATCTAAGCCCTTTCTGTTCTGCTTTTATTTTAAACGTTGACTCAACATCAGCCACAATGCCCATTATTTTCATCGGCTCTGATTGGAGCTCTAATCGGCCAGCTTCAATCTTCGAGTAATCAAGAATATCATTGATTAAATCGAGTAACGTAAGCGAGGAGGTATTGAGCATATCAACATACTCTTTTTGCTCTTTCGGCATCTGCATTTCAGAGAGCAAAGACGAAAGACCGATAATGCCATTCATTGGGGTACGAATTTCGTGGCTCATATTGGCAAGGAATTCACTTTTATTTCGATTAGCTACCTCAGCGATATCTTTTGCTTTTTCAAGCTCTTGGTATTGTTGACGAATGCGTTCAATAGACTGATTGTAGCTAATTTCTAGTGTCGAGATCTCATCTTTATAAGTCGAATCAATTGGTGTTAAGTGACGCGGTTTACTGTCTTCGATCTGTTGCTGATTGATCTGAGAAGATATGGTGACCAATCGCTTCACAACAAGGCGATAAACGATCGTTAAGCACACGATAGACAGCAGGAATATTTTGACCGCTTCAAAGGAGAGTAACAACAATACTCTCTCCTCAAAATCGTTGAGGATCATGCTTAAATCGGACTGCACGGTTAACTTCGCGAGGGGGTAATTTTTCCCCCCCATTTGATGTACCATTTCCCAAGACTGGGAATAAGATTGGCCTTCGGTCTTTTGACCTAACTCTAGAATTTTTTCATCAGGACTTTCTATCACCAAATAGCTCACAGAAGGAAGACGGGAAATACCTTCAGCTTGTACAAGTAACTGCTCACGGTCTTCAACCCACAAACTTGCGGTTAAGCCAGAGAGGTATCCAGCTTTAATTTGCTCTATCTGAGAGCTAATGAAAGAAACCCTATTTTGGTACTCAACATACAGCCCTAGACCGGTCACTATCACAGTGAATAAGGTGCTTATCACAACTATAGCTCCGATAAGTTGTCGCGAGAGTCCAATATAACGCTTTTCTTTTTTCACCATGTACACATTACCATTGTTGTTCCCCTAGCAAACTACTGTTACTCAACTAGTATAATAGTAGTCATTGATTGAACAATAGGGAAAGTTATGAAACGTCGTCTTATGTTAACATTCATGGTTGTTTTTTTTTCAAACGGGTATACTTTTGCAAGCGAACCTCTTGATTACTACATTATTTCAAGCCAAGCACAGCCTTTTCAGATTGAAACTGACGGCTCCTCCCACAGAGGCATCGTTACAGATATTGTGAAAGCGGTATTCGATGACAGTCAATATGAGATCAACTACCACACTTATCCTTTTAACCGAATGATCGACAAACTTGACGCAAGAGAAAACCCTAACTGGGTAACTTACGGCAGCCCGAGTTGGGGGAACATCCAGTCTGTCAACCTGTCTGAGGAACCGATTTACAATGTAAAACACGTATTACTCAGCAGTGGAAAAAAACCATTTGAGTTTAAAACCATTGACGATTTATACGGAAAAGCAGTGGTATTACTGATTGGGTTTGAATACCCAAATTTAGAACCTTACATCAAGCAAGGCAAGCTCAACGAAATTCGAGTGAAAGATTACAGCGCGGCTTTTCGTGTCTTAAACCGAGCTCCGGGTGATACGGTTTTTGTTGAGATGGAATCAAGAATCAAATACAACCTAAACGAGCAAAAATTAAATTTTGATGACTACCAGATGCAAGATTTTGGTTCTGTGATCAACAACTACCCTATCCACTTAGCTTTTGACCCTAAGATGGATCCTAAACTGCAAAGCTTCATCAACCAACGCCTCGCTCAAATGAAAGATGATGGCCAACTCGACGACATCGTACAGCGTTATTTGTAACACCAGCGTAACGAAGAATTGAGCAACAGATTGAACAACAAAACAGATAGCTTGGTAACGCACTTTAACTATCGTTGAGGCTTAACTATCTAGCATCTAAAAGGCCGCCCTGCTTAACTTAATACGCCATTACAGGACGGCCTTTTCAATATACCGTTAGGGCAAACATAAATATGCCCGCTATCAGAATCAACGAATCAATGCGAAGCAATCGAATGGCGTTGCTGAGAACGAAGTTGTTGGCGCACTGCCATCAAGATCTTGCCTAAATGGTTCTCGCCGGTTCCATCTCCGCCATCGCCCCAAAAGTGGTCTTTGTGTGAATGTTCTTTGATCACCGAATCGCCGGTGTTGATAAGAAACCGCGCAAACTGTGGATTCTGGCTGAACTTCTCAGCAACAATGAATTTCATAACGTCAACACGAATGTCATACCAATCTTCACGAATTTGGTCTGCATAGTCACGGCTTAAAGAGAAGGCCTCGGCAGGTGTACTGGCTTCAAAAATAGTATTGCGCAACGCTTCCGAGGTAAATTTCATCGCTTGGTAATAATGTTCGCTGGTTGCCCAAATTTGACCATCAATCTCAATTGGACAAGCTGCAAAATTGGAAAGGTATCCATTTGGGTCTTCCGGTTCATAAAACAACACTTCTGTGGCTTGAGTCACTGCATTAGACATAGCTTTATCCTCACCAACGATGTTCAATATTTCACTTCAACTTTAAAATTAGTGGTGTTGTATTTTACTGTCAAACAACTTGGTTCAAGAGTCAGTTATCGAGCCGTTTTTAGTTGTTCAACACAATTTGTAAAGGGAGAGGGTGGATATCTAACAGGGGGTATAAGCGTTGTTTTTACTGAGGGGATGTATGTAAAAAAAATGAAAAAAACAATATAAATCAAAGGGTGGCATTGAACCACCCCCTTAAAACCATCAGAGATATTAGTGAATAAGACCGAGCTCCCTCGCTTCTTCAAGACTAAAACCACTTTCTCTTATTTCTCTCAACGCCTCAATACGACGACGAGCTTCAGCTGACTTCATTTTCTTCTCTGGTTTGAAAGAGACTTCTTCTTCAGCATCCCACTTATTGGCAATGTTTGTCATTTCATCATGGTTGATAGAATTAATGGACATATTTTCCTCCGAAAGCACCATGTCATGGACAGGTAATCTGTAGCAAATGCTATTTCGCTTGTTAAGCAGTTCTGCACTGAAATGTGATGATTCCGACGCTTCATAAAGCTAATTAACAAACGGCTCATTTAAACTTTGCCAAAGCCATTTTCTGCAATTACATTAAAAGAATTACCCGTAAGAAATATGACTTGATCTAACTCTCATTTTCCCCATTGTCATTTCTCTATTTCCTTTGAAACTTCGCCAAAATAACCCAATCTCGATGGCTAGGCATCGCGTTCTCTTTCGCGCCCATCAGCCCAGCAAAATAAAACTATTGTCTCGTAAATCTTATTGCCTCCCTTATTCTTTGGTTTGGCGAACTCATAAAAAATGAGCCAAACTACTTAGCAAGCATAGAGTGCATGCAGTAATGAAATACAATATGAAGCCAAATGCTTTTCAGACAATCATTTTGTTAAAAATGGGAGAATAGTATATGAGTGAATTAGACACTTGGTTAGAGCGTGTCAGCGATTGGTACAAACACCGAAAGCATGATCAAGTGACGCAGTTAGAGCCGTTGATCTTAACACCTCCAGATACGCTCTGGGGGCCTTTGATCAGTGATAAACAAAGCAAAGGCATTGCATCTTGGTTAGATGGGTGCCTGAGAATATTTACCTTCTATCGATATCGACACGCGAAATGGGAAGGAACGAACTTATACTTGAATTCATCACCGAATAGTCTTAGCGCTGTTGACCCCCACAATCAAGAAAAAGCCTATCAATATCTCATGTTCGCTTACGGGAAACTTCAGGCCGTCACATGTAACCCCAAAGCCGAACCAGCCTTACAAGAGTGGTGCATACAGCGAATACAACACTTATGTGTGCTAGCTTTAGAGTTTGCCAACCAGCAACCAGAACCACGTTGGCAAGAGGAATCGAAACAATTGATCGAATCGCACGTTCGCTTTATGGCAAATCAACATCAAAGCGACGATCATTGCCCAATTGAACACCAACTTCACTGATCAATCCTTTCGATCAAATCAAAACTCAATAAAGCGACTGAGATCAAAAGCCGTATTTATCCTTGATCATGCTTCGTTCAGGAATAACACAAGCTATTGAATTAACGAAATATTATAAATTTCAGGCAAAAAAAAGCGAGTCCCTAAGGAACTCGCGAAAATCTATTCAGTATGATGTAACAAAAATATAAGCCAATTTATTAATCACAAGAAAGGACAAAAGTTGTCTATTCGTGATAAATCATAGTCAACAAGGTGCGTGTTATTGTCATCAATTTGTCAGCATTAGGTGCGATTTTTATCAAATCGTAATAATCATAAAACTATCATTTATAAAGATAAAAACAGATTTTAATTAATGCCCAATCGCCATCTCATCAAGCGCAATAAACACATTTTCATCTAAGTGCCCCTCATGAACTTGCTTGCACACTTTGCGACGGACCGCCAAACCCGAAATAAGACGTTCAATAGACAAATGTCGGTTACTGTCACGGTTGTTGTAAAGCTCAATCAACTTACTCAACGTTTCGTATGGAACCACATTCTCTCCAACTCTCAACCAATCAAGCTTCTCAATGAGCTCTGAGCACTCTTCTTTGATTGAGGCATGTGAATGCCCGGTCATTGCTGATAAAGCGGTTATACTGCGTTCTAGAGCCTCTGCAGAGGTATATCGAGAGAGAGTTATCATAATCTCGTCAGCATTAATCTCAACAGAGTGCTTACGTTGCTTTACTCGACGCCCTAATTTGCCTCTTGGCGACGGTGTCTTGCGTTGAATGGGTTCAAATTCACCATCAATAATTTCAGACAGCTCTTCTAACTTCTGCTTAGACACCATCTCGTTACGAAGTGGATTCGGTAACGTAGGGGCCATATTCCGTTTACCCGCGTTAGTGGTACGGGCTCTTGAGTACCGCAGTACCTCTTCAACATTACACTTAATATCCACTTGATAATCAATGATTTTACCCTTTTCTATCAACGACATAATCGTTAAGTGGTAACCCCACAAGTTAACCAAGAAGGTATCGTCTTGCTCACCGACTTCACCCAATTTTCTGAGTTCTCGGACCAGATCCATTGAGAAACGACGCCAATCAATATTACGAGCCAATTTTTGATTCAGCTCACTCAGTAACATACTGTCTGTATGACGACGTGCCATACGGCTTCTGAAGTAAGAATACATTTGGAAAACCAAGGTGTGCTGCTTCAGAATTTCCGGTGGGAATAAGAAGAAATAGTCGCGTGTCAGTAGCTCTTCATAGAACGAAGGTTCCCAAACAAGAATGTATAGGTTTGGTTTAATACGAATTTCGCCGTCAGAGCCCTCTGTAGGCGCTTCTTCCGATGCGGTAATGGTTCTAGCTAAGAATCGGAAACGGTCACTCTTAAAGCCTTCTGGCATGTTCTCACTTAACCAACGGCCAGTCAGCTCATGCAGTTGGAAATCTGTATATTCAATACGATCAATACTGTCACGAATCGAGTCACGAGCTGGGCCACTGTCTTTCTTGCCACGTAAAGACAAAATATCAGTGATGTAGAGTGGTGTTTTGTTAGGAGTGTGCTTAGCGTCTAGGTGGTAATCATCTTGATGATGATCATGATACTGAACCGTTAAGGTAAATAACGCGAACAACGTCATCAGATCATCAACCGTCATAATATTTTTAGATGATCGCGTCTCGATCACTGCGCGAGTACCGGAGATCGAAACCATCGATTTCTGGTAACTCTTACGCGTTCTAGGGGGGGCCAAGGCTTGATCAATGATTCCAGCCCAATTGGTTGGCGAAACAATAAATTGATCCGCTTCATCTTTCATTGTGGGTGGAGTATTAAGCCCATGTTCATTCAGTAGCCGTTTATTTACTTTGGTTTGAGCGAGGGCTTTAGAGCGCTTTTGTTTTTCATTTTGCTTGACACTTTCGGTAACTAAGCTGGTAGCACCCAGTACCGATATTAACTGGTTAGGGTTAACAAAACGATGCAACATGGTTTTTCCAGCAAGCCCCTCTTCAAAACGAACTGGAACTTGCTTGAAAAGACCAATACTGACCGCGGCTCTGAGCCTTTGTTGTAGGGCAGCCCGAGTAACTTGACCATCGGTAGATTCGATGATCTCTGTGGTTGAAACGTAGCCGTCTTTGCTACTAAACCCACGTAGTGAAATTAAGTTAAGTAGTTCAACGATGCTTTTGGTGACGCCTTTGAAGTGTTGATATTGTTCAATCCATTCAACAGCGGTTTCAGATACCTCAAATAAATGACCATCTTTGTGGCTTCGTGCCTTAATTAACAATTTATCTTCTGGTTTCATTTTAGATCCGTATCACACTAACCGTAATTTCACTATAGTTCCTGAATGATAAAGAAAGAATGATCATAAATAAAGAGAATTTATTATCTTTTAAATAACTGATCTTTTTGATTAATATGATCT
>NZ_JAKJSY010000088.1:0-16942 GCF_050337445.1 Vibrio minamisatsumaniensis
CAATTATACTCATCGCCATACTGATGAAGAGTTAAATAATAATCACATTGAATGAAACTTGTTCAATCACAATAAGTAAAAGCTACAATTTTTAAAAGTTTTTAACTCATATTAAATGCTGGGGATATTTGGAACCAGCATCACAAGAGTAGGACTCTCTTGAGTTTATTATCAGGGATGCTGACGATAATAAAACAGGCATTGTTAGATGAATAATTCTGCAACGTATTTACTTGCCGCTTTACGAGAAAAAATTAAAGAGAAAGGGATTTGTTACTCAGACCTTTCTGCAGGGATGGCCATTCCTCTCTCAACCATTAAAAGGCAACTGCACAATACGTCTTTAGGGCTAGACAAAATACTTTCGTACGCCACTCATTTAGATACTGACTTGGTAGAACTCTCTGTGCGTGGCAAACAGTTGCAACAAGAGAATGAGCAATTTATCACCGATATTAACAGTGAAATATTCCACCAATATCCATACTTATTTGATTTTTTATATCTATTACGACGAAAAGAGTGTTCACCACAAGAGATCGCTAATAAATACCAACTGAGCCATACATCCGTGGCCATATATTTTCGCGCATTAGAAATGATGGATTATGTTGAATTAAAAGGTGATGAACAATACCGATTTAAAGATCAAGGTCGTTTTATTTTTGAAGAAGGTTCTAAGCTTGACACCTTATTCGCTAAACGTTTTAGAAATGAAGTTTTCAGCCATGATGTCCGCCCCCCAATCTGTATGGGACGCATTGCAATAACTGAAGAGCAAGAAGAGAAACTGGCGAACGAGGTGTACAACAAACTGATTGAGTTTGATGTACAAAACAAGAGTGGAGAAGGCGGTGAACGGCTCAGAAATGTATTGATGACCTACACACCAGGCAATCAAATATTTCTTTCTGATACGATTCCTAATATTGATGGTGAATTATTAAAAGCCATATCGATGGCAAACGAAGAATAATTAGTCACTTGTTATTTAAACAAGTGGAATAAAAAAGAATAGACGTAAATACGCGTTCTTTTCTCATACCAATAAGTGAAACAAATAAGGCTGAATCTTCATCACGAAACTTGGCAGGGCATGTCTCGACCTTTTTTCGCCTGATCAGGTTCAAAAACCAATAAATGAAGGATATAACATGCAGTTTAAAACGTCTTTATGTGCAATTGCGGTCGGGATGGCACTAACGTTAAGCGGATGCAACAGTAGTGATAATAGCTCGAATGTGGATGCTCCACTTAAAGCAACTGAGTTTCACAACACCATCGATCGTGCAGGTGTACCTGTGGCATTGCGTGATTTGCACGGCGGTCATCTACGCTACATTCCGATGTTCGATAATGGCTCATGGCATGGTCACACGTTGGACACCAAAGGGGGTGAGATCACTCTAGGTGGTACAGCACTATTGACCGAAGAATATGTATCATTCATGGCTGCACGTTTCGACCGTTTGGCTCTGACTGTTGATGGTCAACCTATGCCACTCGAACTAACAAACGCATATTCGCAACCTGGGGCATTGATCCAAACGTATACTGGTGATAACGGTATCAAAGCCGAACTAGAAATGCGTTTTGTGACGAATCGAACTTCTCTTGTGAAAATCACCATAAAAAACCCAAGTAAGCTAGATATTCAAGGCGAATGGGATGGTGAGTTGATGCAAAACTACCGTGCGGATGATGGTGAGGCATACCAGAATGAAGACAGCACAGTCCGTAGTGTTGAAGAAGCTTACCCAACTTACTCTCGTGAAATTACAGCGACAGACCGCGGGGTAGAAGTCTCTTTTGGTGCCGTTCGTGATTCCTGGTCATTGCTGACTTCTGGCGATTCTAAATTCGAAGTAACGCGTTCTATCAAACCAGACACTTCTACCATCAATGACGACAAAAAAGGCTTCGTACAGACAGCTTCTCTCGGTAATGGCGAAGAAATCACGTTGTACACGGCTTACACTCACGTTCAAAACACCAAAGAGCAAACATCTGAGTTCGCAAAACTGAATAAAGTAATGGCCGATCCAAAAGGTTATATGCACGACTCAGCAATGCGTTGGGAAGAGTACTTAAAAAACGGGCTCACCAACGATGCAGCCTCCAAAGAGCATGAGTTCGTTGCGGTAAAAGCCATGGAAACATTAAACGCGAACTGGCGTGGTGCTGCAGGGGCACTGGATCATGACACCGTTACGCCATCCGTTACCGCTCCTTACTTCTCGGGCAATATGACATGGCCATGGGATACGTGGAAACAGGCTTACGCCATGTCACACTTCAATCCAGATGTAGCGATGGAAAACATTCGTACGGTATTCCAATACCAAGTACAGTCTGATGATCCAGTACGCCCTTGGGATGAGGGCTACCTGCTTGATGTTGTGACTTACAACCTACCCGCTGAGCGTTGGGAAGGAATGTCTGCTGAGTACAAAAAAGTATTCCCTCTAGCAACCAATGGCCTGAACTGGAACGAACGAAATACCAAGCCATCACTGGCGGCATGGGCGGTATGGGAAGTGTATACCGCATTGAAAGACGAGCATAATCGTCCCCAAGAAGCACAGCAATGGCTAGAAGAAATGTATCCGAAGTTAGTTGCATTCCACGATTGGTGGTTGCGAGCTCGTGATACGAACAAGAACGGAATTCCTGAATATGGCGCTGCGAAAGACCCAATTCATACCGTTTTCGAAGGCGATGTGAATGACGGTTCTTGGGGAGCAGATGCGTCTGTGGACGATATGAAGTTCCAATACAAAGACGAATCCAATGGCGATACGTGGCTCAAAGAAACTGGCATCGAAAAGTACAATGAATTGTTAACGTCTGGTGATTACACAGCGATGAGTATCCCTGCAAAAGTCGCCGCGGGTTGGGAGTCTGGTCGCGATAACGCAGGCGTATTCGGCTTTATTGACACTATCCACGACCTACAAGGTATGGCTGAACAACCAACGCAAAAAGAAGCCGAAGTTATTGACCAAATGGGTCGTTACGCGCACAACACCAATGGCTTTGACAACACGTACAATATTGCGATGGATGCAAACGGCTCAGTGGTGACTTACCATGATGACTCGGTTGAGAACATCAATAAACTGGCTCAGGCGAAGAAAGATTGGGAAGTGAAGTTCAACGAGAACACAGACGATTCAAACAAATTATCAGGTTATTCACTGATGCAAGAATCGGTAGATCAAGCCTCTTACTGGTACTCAGACAACCTATACCTGTCACAGATTGCCGACGTATTGGGTAAAGCTGATGAAGCCTCTGAGTTTGCAGAAAAAGCAGCCGACACCAAAGAGTACATCAACCGCTGTATGTACGATGAGTCAACGGGCTTCTACTATGATATCGAAGTCGTGCCAAATGGACTCCCTAACCAATGTGCAGGTCCAGTACTGGTCAAGCGCGGTATGGGGCCTGAAGGTTGGTCACCACTATTCAACAACGCAGCAACGCAAGAACACGCGGACAAAGTCGTGGCAAACATGCTAAATACCAGCAAGTTTAACTCACCTAAGATTCCGCTAGGTACAGCATCAATGGACAACCCGGCTTACGGCCCGGATATATACTGGCGTGGTCGCGTATGGCTGGATCAGTTCTACTTTGGTGTACGCGGTATGGACAACTATGGATACGGTGTGGAAGCGCGTCAAATGGTCGATAAGTTATTCAAAAATGCACAGGGCCTAACAGAAGCCACCCCGATTCAGGAGAACTACAACCCAGAAACGGGTGAGGTTCAGGGCGCAAATAACTTCTCTTGGAGTGCTGCGCACCTTTACATGTTGTACAACGGTTTCGTGGGTAAATAGCAGCCACACTTCCCAAATACTAGGCGTTGCAGATGACCCCCTAGCATCTGCAACCGCTTAAACCTCTTCAAGTCAGGTTCAAAAGTCACAGTAAATGCTGTGGCTTTTTTATTATCTGCTTACGCGTAGGCTCGCCCTCTCCCTTATCTAATCAAGAAAGAGAATGAAGTCACACCCCTAGATATAACCCTCGAATTCGCCCTCCAAAACACCCTATTTCTCATCATCTAATTGGCCTTCTATGTTAGAATTATCGGCTAGTTCGGAATGCGCTGAGTATCTGATTTAGTTAACTATAATTTAATCGCCATGAGTGCTTTTTTAAGTTTTTATAATGAAAAAATATGAATTAGTTGTTCAAGATATTGTGAGCAAAATTTGCCAAAACAGTATCAACCATAAGCTTCCTGCAGAACGAGAACTGTCTGAAATATATGGATTATCTCGTTTCACGATTCGTAAAGCACTAGCCAAGCTAGAGGCTATTGGCATGGTGAAATCTAAGGTGGGTTCTGGTTACTTCGTTAACACTTCTCTCATTGGTACACCACTGGTGTACAACTCAATCACTGAAAACAGTTTTGAAGAGATCTCTTATAAAAAGCTCCAGCTAAATAAAGCGCTACCCGATAACCACGAACAGCAGATTTTTTCTTTAGACGACAATGACTACATTTGGAAAATTAGACGGCTTCGATTGATTAACAACAAAGTAGTTCAGATTGAAGAAGCCAAGATCCCTGTCAGTGTCTTCCCAGAGATGAATGCCGAGATCATTGAAAGCTCAATCCAGAAACATGCCCTAGCGAAAGGTCTTCAGATCGATAGCTACTTAACAACGTATCAAGCGATCAATGTTTCTAAAGAAGATGCGGAGTTGCTCGGCTGCAAAAAAAATGCGGCTGCGATGAATATCACCAACCGAGGTTTCTTAGCATCGGGTGAGCTGTTCATCGTCAGCGATATCATCGACATCAACTACCAATGCACCTACCACACGCCTTTTAACAGTGAGAGCATGAGCTTCCGAGATAAGAAGTAATAATTTATTTAGATGCCCACCATTTTAGTTAATTTAAATAACTAACCCAGTTAAGTATTTACAATCAAAAACCTATAAGTTAATAACTGTACTCAAATATTTATTAGTTACAATCTTGCTAACTAAAAATAAATTATAGACCTTTGATAAATTTAATTGAGTAATTAATACTAGTCAAAAAAATGGCCGCTATCTGCGGCCATTTTGGTTAACTCAATGAGTTATGGAGTGTGAATCGCGCCATCAGGAAGGCGACTTTGAGTCCACTCGTGGGGGCGATACATAACAGGGAACTCAGCTGCAACCTCTCGGTCGATTTCAACACCAATACCTGCGATTTCAGAAGCGTATAAGTAACCATTAATTGGCTCTGCAGCGTTCGGGAATACCTTGTGTGTATTCTCGTTGTATTCGACATGTTCTTGAATGGCGGCATTGTGTAAATGCACATTCAAATGCGTGTTTACCGCTGCGCCAATTGGCGTCATATCTGGCGGGCAATGCCATGCAATACGAACACCGAAGTTCTGACATAAATGGCCTAGTTTCAGGGCTGGGGTAATGCCACCAATCTGTGAAACATGACAACGAATGAAATCAATGCGGCGGTTAGCAATCAGTAATTTCCACTCTTCAGGGTTATTAAACAACTCCCCTAAGCCTAATGAAACTGAGCTTTGGCTACGAATATTATCCAACCATTCCGTTTGATTTGGCGGCAGAATATCTTCAATGAAGTAAGGCTTATATTGCTCGACTTCTTTGGCAAATTGTATCGCTTGATTCGGGAATAGGCGCTCATGAACATCATGCAGAATATGGAATTGGTTACCATATTTCTCTCTCAACGACTTAAACATCGTTAGAGTATTGTCCATGTACTGATCTTGGTCGTAGTACGAACCTTCAGTCGGGTTTTGAGTGGTATGCAAATCGGTTGGAACACCGCCATAGAAACCAAGCTGACAACGAATATGCTTGTAGCCTTTGTCTAGGAAAGATTCCACCAGCTCATAAATGCCTTCCATCGTGTCGCTAGTCGCGTGTGTGTATACAGGAATAGCATCACGAGACTTACCACCAAATAATTGGTGTAACGGCATGCCCGCCAATTTAGCTTTGATATCCCACAGTGCCATATCAACACCGGAAATTGCATTATTGATAACAGGGCCATTTCGCCAATAAGCGTTGACCATCATCATTTGCCATAAGTCTTCAATATTATTGGCGTTTTTACCAATAAGAATAGGTTTTAAATATTCATCGACCATTGTTTTTACAGCAAGCGGTCTTTGTTGGAATGTCGCACAACCAAACCCAGTCACGCCTTCATTCGTTTCAACTACCACGGTAATGAGATTGTGTCTGTCTGGCTTAGTAATAATACAATGGATATCAGATATAATAGTTTCTTTCACAATTAAATAACCTAAACTTAAGTCAACTCCTATTATCTAACCGCTTTAAAAAGCACATTTCAAGCGCTAATTTTTCGTAAAAATAATTGGTACGTTAAGAGTATTTTTTTGATAAACAAAACATACCAATTGGCTAAAAACGATGGAAAAATAATTTTTCGGATTTTAAGTGTGATTGAGATCTCTTTTTACTCCGTTGGATTTAAATTAGTTGTCGTTATGATTGCTCGAGTTAAATATATTCCAATAACAGGTGTAGTATGCAAATGGTAGAAAAGAGTGATGCCGTTATTAATAACTCGAAGTCATCATCGAAAAAGAAAAATTTCAAACAAAATATACAGTTATTAATCACTGCACTTGGTGGTGAAGACAATATCGTGAGTATCACGCACTGTATGACAAGGCTGAGATTCAAATTAGCCGACGAATCGCTGGTAGACGAAGAAGCGATCAAGCAGATCGCAGATGTGAAAGGTGTGGTACTTCAACAAGGCCAAACTCAAGTCATCATCGGTGTTGAGGTCGAGAAGTGGTTCAACGCGCTATCAAACACTCAACAAGCTGACGCTAACCCTGCTGATGAGCTAGAGAAAGGCAAGCTGTTCCAAGGCGTGATGCGCATTGTCGCTGGCATCTTTGGTCCGGTTGTACCCGCAATCGCAGGCGCTGGTATGTTGATGGGCCTACTTTCTGGCCTTATCGCAACCAATGTTATCTCTGAAACCTCAGATACGGTTTACTTCTTCCGCTCAATCTCTGTCGCTGTGTTCTTCTTCTTGCCTATGCTGGTTTCTTTCTCTGCCGCTAAGGTATTCAAAGTAAACGAGTACATCGCACTTGCTGTCTCCTCTGCAATGCTAGCACCCAAGCTAGTAGATAAAGCGGCGATGCTAAAAGATGCAGGTGCAGCTCCGGAGTTGACCGTTCTTGGCGTGGTTCCTATTGAGCTGCTCAACTACGGCGGCGCAATTGTTCCTGCGATTCTAGCAATCTGGTTATTGTCTAAAGTGACTCCGTTAGTTGACCGTCTAGTTCCTTCTTCTGCCAAGCCTGTATTTACACCACTGCTTGCCTTTACGGTAACTTCGACCATCACGCTATCATTTGTTGGCCCTGCTGGTATCTGGCTAAGTAATGGCGCAGGTTGGGTGATGAGCTCACTACTGGAAATCTCTCCGACGTTAACGGGCTTTGTATTTGGTCTGACTCGCCCGATTACGATTGTGTTTGGTATTCACCACAGCATGACACCAATCAGCCTGAACAACTTTGCACTGTATGGTAAGGATTTACTTATGCCGATCATGTGCTTGGGCAACATGGCAATTGCAGGCGCGACAATGGCTATCTGGCATAAGCAACGTAAGACAGTTTCTAAAGAGCAATCTTCAATTACGATGGGCTCAAGTGTTACCGCTATCCTTGGCATCACGGAGCCAGCTCTGTTTGGTGTCCTAACGAAATACACCAAAGCGATGATGACCGCGAGTTTGGCGGCAGGTGTGTTCGGTGCTATCTCAGTAACGATAGATACTCACTTAACGAGCTACATTCTGTCTTCTGTATTCAGCTTGCCAGCTTACCTTGCAGGCGGTACGCAAAACTTCATTCAGGCACTGATGGGCGTGGTGGGGGTGTTCGCACTGTCTTATGTTCTAACGCTATTGTTCGTAAAACTAGACAACAAGTAATCGGCTAGTCTCACTCCCGTAAGATTAGAATCGAAAAAGCATGACCATACTTCGTTATGGTCATGCTTTCCTCAATACGAACAAATCCAACCTTTCCTTTCTAAGGCTATATTATGACCCACATCGCAATCATCGGTGAGTGCATGATTGAACTAAATGGAGCTCCATTTGGCAACATGCATCAAAGCTATGGTGGAGACACATTAAACGCGGCAATCTACTTGAACCGCAGCGCTGCAGTTAGTAACCCCGTGAGCATGAGCAGCAATAGCACTGCGAATCCAGTGATACGAACAAGCTATGTCACAGCTCTAGGCTCAGACGCTATCAGCCAAGAGATGCTTAACCGATGGCAAGATGAAGGACTATCAACCGAGTTCGTGCTTATTGATGAACAGCGTTCACCCGGGCTCTATCTCATTCAACTCGACGATG
The DNA here is from genome assembly GCF_050337445.1 of Vibrio minamisatsumaniensis. Classification (NCBI taxonomy): domain Bacteria; kingdom Pseudomonadati; phylum Pseudomonadota; class Gammaproteobacteria; order Vibrionales; family Vibrionaceae; genus Vibrio; species Vibrio minamisatsumaniensis. Next base: position 8,438 of record NZ_JAKJSY010000088.1, read on the forward strand.
TTGGTGAGCGCACCTTCCTATACTGGCGTAACGATTCGGCGGCTCGCTACATGGTACAGCACCCCGATTTCGTTAAGATAGCCAACCAACTTCGTGCTGTTGATATGGTGTTTCTGAGTGGTATTTCCCTCGCGATACTGCCACACAGCGATCAGCTAAAGTTGCTCACTATCATCGAAGGCCTGCGTGAACGTGGTGTTGCCATCGCCTTTGATAGTAACTATCGACCAAAGTTGTGGAGCTCAGAGGCCGCAACTAAAGAATGCTATCTATTGGGCTATAAAACGACCGATATAGCCCTAGTCACGTTCGATGATGAACAACTGTTGTGGAGTGATCAAACGCCACAAGACACCATAACAAGGCTGCATGCCCTCGGTGTCAAAACAGTTGTAGTCAAGCTTGGTGCTGAAGGCTGCTTGATCAGCGAAAGCCCCGTAAATGAGCCCGTAAAAATCACAACGACACCTGTCGAGACTGTGGTGGATAGCACCTCTGCTGGCGATTCTTTTAACGGCGGTTTCTTATCTTGCTATCTCGCTGGAGGTTCTACTGAAGAAGCCTGCCACCAAGGTAATGCATTAGCCAGATTGGTGATTCAACATCATGGCGCAATCATCCCCAAATCCATCACCGACACTCTTTCAAACTGATATTAAGAAGTACACATGTCTACAATTAACGAACAGCTAAAAGCACTGAAAGTTATCCCGGTTATCGCCATTGATAACGCAGAGGATATTATCCCTCTAGGCAAAGTATTGGCTGAGAATGGGCTTCCCGCCGCTGAAATTACGTTCCGTTCAGACGCCGCTGTTGAAGCTATCCGACTGCTTCGCCAAGCACAGCCACAAATGCTGATCGGCGCGGGCACCATCTTGAACCGTGAGCAAGCACTTGCAGCAAAAGAAGCAGGCGCAACATTTATGGTATCACCAGGCTTTAACCCGAACACAGTTAAAGCATGCCAAGAGATCGGCATCGATATCATTCCAGGTGTGAACAATCCAAGCACCGTTGAAGCGGCATTAGAGATGGGCTTAACCACCTTGAAGTTCTTCCCAGCAGAAGCATCTGGCGGGATCAGCATGGTGAAATCACTCGTTGGCCCATACGGCGATATTCGACTGATGCCTACAGGCGGTATCACGCCATCAAACATCGATAACTACTTAGCCGTGCCCAAGGTATTAGCCTGCGGTGGTACATGGATGGTGGACAAGAAGCTGGTTGAAAACGGTGAGTGGGACGAGATCGCACGCCTAACACGCGAGATTGTTGAGCAAGTGAATCGTTAAGCGCTAACGTTCTAGAAAGAACAAGTTCGCTTGATTCGATAGCAACGAAGCCACAGCAAAACGCTGTGGCTTTTCTTTTATCGGGTTGTATCAATACCGCTAACTGTCCGTCGTCGTTAACGGCCTTTTCCCATCACACGCTCCTTTCTCAAGGTCATATAGCGGGCTGGCCCCATGACTGCTCCATCGGTGATCTTCCCTAGCCAGTTTTCTATATTGAGTCGGCGTAACACCAATGTATGTTTGGAAGATTTCATAGAATCGGCTGCTCGAATTGAAGCCCACTGTGAGTGAGATATCGAGAATGGTTCTATCCGTGCATGGTTGATGCGCATCGCAGTAATGTACTGCTTAATGGTCATCTGCATCGTTCGCTGAAATACGTTCATCGCATAATTGCTATGTAATCCGATATGTTCAGCGATACCTTTAGCGGTTAATAGCCCTTGGCTGATCGCTTACGCTGCTGTCACCTATATTCTATGGGGCATGACCTATACATTAATGGATATTCCTTTTTGGTCACTGGTCCCAACACTGACCTTGGATAAGCGTGAACGTGAAGAGCTCGTCCCATACCCTCGCTTCTTTGTAAGCCTAGCTTGGATTGTAACTGCGGCTATCGCAATGCCTTTCGTGAATTACGTAGGTGGTGACAACAAAGGATTTGGCTTTCAGATTTTTACCATCTTGTTGATCGCTTGTTTCTTGGTATCGCCCTCACCGCGGTTGACTATGTGCCCAACGTAACGCAAAGCCCTGAAACCGTATTCAGTATGCAATGTATCATGGTTGGCCTACCCGCTTTCTTCTTTGCCATTGCGTTAATCATCTACTTCCGCTTCTACAAACTGAACGGCGCATACCACCAAAAGATTCAAGATCACTTAACCGAGAAATATGACCACATGACAAACGATGGCTCAAGCCCTGGAGAAACTTCAGAGCCAACAAAACCAGTACAAGCAATTTAGACTTAATAATTAAACAAAAGAGACTGGGAACAAAAAGCTAAAATCAAGACAATCAGCACATCACCAATAAAGCACATCCCGAACACTAAAAAGCCTAGCGAGTGATCGCTAGGCTTTCGTACATCAAAATAATAAGTGAGATTAGAGGAAAGGTTGTCAGTCACCAATTCAAATCAAGTAAGCTGCACCAGTATTCCAAACCTCTTTATTTTAGCGGGTCATTGTCCGGCAGTGCCTTATGAATCCATAATGCCAAACGCTTTTTAATGTTAGCTCCATCAAGCTTATTATCGGGTAACGGCGTGATCTGATTGACTTCAACAAGAAACAAATACACCGCTTTAACCTTTATCGGTTGAGAGGAATGTGGCAAATCAAAACCTTGTAATTTTGCCATTTTAAAACCGACCTCAACGGCTTTTTTCACTAGCTTATCTTCATTAATGATCTTAGCCGTTTTCGACATAGTATCTCCATAATCTTTACCGAATAAGCATTAAGTATATCAGACAAAACAATTGACAAGATTACCGTGATCTCAAATTAAAAACTCTCCCTGATAAATAAATGAAACCCATTCCACAGCCACTGGACATCTAACAAGCTTTAAGCTTTTTTATATCCGTAATCACTCACCAACATGCTTAATATAAGTGTGAAAACTCTTCAATTCGATTCTTACCACGCAACAGTAAAAAATTTAAAAAGCGGGATGTTGAGGTGGTGATTATTTTGTCTTCTGCAATGCCGTGCTTTTCAAGTAATGCTTTTACAAGATCCAAACGCGCAATCTCTTCACAGAAATGCGCATCTGAACCAGTAGAAAAGTAAACGCCGACTCGCTTGCCGATCTCGACAATTTTTGAGCATCGTACATCACTGCCTTGCCGGCTCTTGCCCGTCAGTGATGTATTATTCACTTCAATCGCTACATTATGATCTTTGGCGCACTGAAGAACGGCTTCGATATCGAACTTGTAGTTGGGATTCCCTAAATGCCCCAGCACATCAACGTTACCGCTCTTAATGACATTCATTAATGCCTGTGTATGTTCTTGTTGCGTCGATGGCTTGAATACGGGTTCATGCAAGCTCGCAATCACCCAATCTAGATGTTGGAAAGAAGAAGGTGGAAGATCGAGCTCTCCTGAGATATTTAGCGTATTCGCTTCAACACCGCGCAAGATACCGACACCATGAAGAAAGCGGGGCAAAATTCTTTGATTATTGAAAAACCAGTAGTGGGGGGCTCCTGGCATTTCAGGAGCATGATCCGTTGTACAAAGAAGCTTTAACCCCTTATTTTTTGATGCCAGTGCATTTTCAATAATGGTGCTGTAGGCATGACCACTGGCGAGTGTATGCGTATGGCTGTCAACGACAATCTCCATCATGACCTCCTAGATATCGATCATTTAATTTGAAAAGAACCGTCTTGGTTCATGTAAAGCGTAAGATCTGCAGGAATCGAGTGATCTAGTACTTTATCAACGTTTCTTGAGTCTGAATGTCTATAGAACTCAACCGCTTCTTCCAACGTTGAGCCACCACGCACCTTACGGTTTACCAGACGCTCTTCAAGGAATTGAGCGTCGGTGTCAATAAAGATAGTGAAATCCGCCAACTCATGTAACCCATTCCAAACGGGTTCATTCAATAACAACCAATTGCCTTCAATCACAACGATCTCTTTATCTACCGTCATCGCATCATCAACAGGATCATGCAGGTTCCGATCATAGTACGGCCATTTAGGATCTTTCACTTTGAGTTGTTTGAGCTTGTCAATAAGCGACGTCAAGTTGAAGGTTTCATACGAACCTTTAATCGTACGCAGCTTGATTTGTTCACCATAACGCTCAATGTAATTAGAATCTAAGATCTCATTCGGATAGTGAAAACCATCAAAAGGGAGCACCTGTAGAGGCTCAAGCTCATCTTCTTGTTGCGATAAGTATTCCCAAAAAGCGGCTAATGTTGATTTTCCACTGCCTGGAGGCGCGCATAGGAAGATGATCGTACGCTCATTCTTTTGTTTGAAAAGATTCGTGAATCTTTCTACGAGCGGCTTATGAATTTGTTCAATATCTTTGTCTGGAAATATAGCTTCTGTTTCAAAACCACTGACATTTAAAGAGACTTTCATACTCACCTTACCCTAATATTTCTTTCTCAATACTTTCTAATAAGTTCTCACAACAGAGTTTAAGTACCGTTTTAATGAGGGATTCATAACGTGCTTTGGAAAACGAATCGAACGACGAGAATTTTAATTGGTTAATTGAATCTAGATAAAAGCTGTCTTGCCCCTTGGCAAGGTGGGACTGATTACTGATGAAGTCATACACCATATCGTCATCAAACAGGATCGCTTGAGAGTGTTTACTGGTGTAATCATACATTTGGTCAAATAAGCCAATATCAGCGTAAGTTTGGAGCGTAATCTTACCCATCGCAAACATCAGTTTTGACGCAACATCGGTAGTCACCAAAGGGCCATCTTCTTTTAAAAGAGGCACCACAGCGTACTCCATAACTAAAGCGTCTTGAACGAACACTTTCGGCAATAGCTTTTGAAGTTTTTTGTTTATTAGTTTATTAGAGACTTCAATTAGACAGGTCGCGTTTTCGCACTCTTCCAATGCATCTAATAATTTGTCTTGCAATAAAATATCCATTACCTCACGACGTTGTGGTGGCCGTAGAGCCACCACAATAGTTAACTATATTAGCTAGTTAGGCTCACATCATAAAATTCCAATAGTGCCTTTTCCGCTTGTTCATTCCAAACGTAATTGTTGGTTTTTAAGATTTCATCCAATTCCAAAAAGAACGGGGATTGATCAGCTAAGGTATGGAATTGATCAATCGCTGTCAGCGGTAAGTTAATGTGCGGATAGATCATCTTCTTACCACCCGGAATATCTAGCTGATTTAGGATCGTATGTGGCGCCGCTTCCAGCCCACCAACATGGGTAAGCATAAATGAAGGGTTAATCTTATTCGCTGCAGAAAGCTCAATAGATTCGACCATATCACCCTTCGAGCCACCCGATGTTCCCACGATGTGAGTGGCTTCATAGTGAACATTGTAAAAATTAAATGGCACTTTGAATTGCTTGTCTGTTGGACCCGCAAAAAAGTTTAAACAACCATCATTACCGAGTAGCTCGTCCGCTTGTTCAAGTACTTGAGCGACAGCAGCATATACCATCACATCATCATAACCATTACCGCCGTTTAACTGTCTAAGATGAGTTACGGGATCCTCTAACTTTGCCGTATTCACATAAAAAAGTTCAATACCGTTCTCTGCAGCTTTTGAGACAGGGATTAAGCTCTCAGCTCGCTCTAAACGCACCTCATCAATGTCAGTAACGACAATGCGACTAGGTTTAACAGGGCCATTAATTGCGTAATCAATTGCACCGATCCCCATTGGGCCTGCACAAGCTAACAGTGCAAGCGCCCCCCCCTCTTTGATACCCATTTGATGTTCATAAACGTAGGGCGTTGTATGGTAACTTGCGTGAAATGCACCAATAATGCACGACATTGGTTCAGCTAGAGAGGCATTCGCATAGTAAGAGCTACTGTATGGAAGAACACAACCTAAGTCGATAGCGATTTGGGGGATAATGGAGTACGTTGCATTACCGCCAAACGTTTCGTAACTGTAACCTGCCGAATAGCCTGTTGGAAGCCCCATGGCAGGCTGTAACACAAACGGTTCCCCTGCCTTGAAACGCCCTTGTAAGTTAGCGCCCACTTGTACTATAACACCCGCATACTCATGGCCTGTTATCACAGGTACTTCCGCAATATCTTCGGGTACACGCTTGTGATTGCTTCCTAGCAACGCCGCTTTATAAGTAGAAAGACAGATGCTATTTGAGATGTTTTTAACCAATAATTCATCATCAGAAATGGCAGGTAAATCGAACGTTCTAAGTCGAACATCGTTTTCACCACAGATAACGGCAGCAGTAGTTTGAGTCATAATTTTATCTCCGAGAGTGGGCCCACAGAGTGGACCCAAAATTTAAATTAGGCTTGTTGACCGATGGTGTTCATTAGAGTGTCTAATGCTGGGTCGTGTAAGAAGTTCTTAATCGTGACAACGGGTAGCCCTGTCGCTTTGATAGCTCGATTCTCAAGGCTTTCGTGAGTCACCACCACATCAGCCTCACTCGGTACATTTTCGATGGCGAAATGCTTCACTTGAACGTCATAGCCAGCTTTTTCTAATTTGCGTTTGAAAGTGGATGCCCCCATTGCGCTTGAGCCCATCCCTGCATCACATGCAAAAGCAACAAATTTGATTGCTTTTACCGGCTGTTCTTTTGAAGACTGAGCCACACCTTTGGTTACTGTCCCCTCCGCTTTCATCTCTTTCATATCAGAGATTGACTGCTCAAATTCGTCTTCTGATTGCTCTTTCTTGCTCATTTTCAAGATAGCACTCGCCACTAAAAACGAAACTACGGTTGCAGATGTGACACCTGCGATAGTGGCAAAGAAGCTACCACGAGGCGTTAGAGCTAAGTAAGAGAAGATAGAACCAGGACTTGGACCCGCAACTAAACCACCATCAAGTAGGTTGAATGTTGCGATACCTGTCGCTGCACCTGCAATCATTGCGACAATCATGATTGGTTTCATTAGTACATATGGGAAGTACAGCTCATGGATACCACCGAAGAAGTGGATGATAATGGCGCTGGGTGCAGACTTTTTGCTTAAACCTTCGCCAAATTTAGCATAAGCCAATAGCATACCTAAGCCTGGACCTGGGTTAGATGCCACCATGAAGAATATTGATTTACCCGTTTCTGCGGCCGCCTGTAAACCAAGTGGGTAATAGATACCTTGGTCAATCGCGTTATTGAGAAACAGTACCTTTGCGGGCTCGTTGATAATAGCCAATAACGGGAGAAAGCCCGTAGCAACTAAGGCTTCGATGCCAGACTTAACGAATAGATTCGCAGCAGTGACTGCTGGACCAACAATCGCGTAAGCAAATAGACACATCAACATACCAAAGATGCCTAGCGAGAAGTTGTTAACCACCATCTCGAAACCAGAAGGGATCTTGTTTTGTAAACGCTTGTCGATTTGAACAATCACCCAGCCACTCAGTGGCCCCATAATCATTGCACCCACAAACATTGGAATCTCAGCGCCAGCGATAACCCCCATGGTACCGATTGCACCAGCAACCGCGCCGCGTTTATCCCCGACAATTTGACCGCCGGTATAGCCGATAAGCAAAGGAAGTAAATAAGTGATCATCGGGCCCACTAATTCACCAAAATATTCGTTAGGCATCCAACCCGTTGGAATAAATAATGCGGTAATAAAGCCCCATGCGATGAAGGCTCCAATATTTGGCAATACCATCGCGGTCAGATGACCACCAAAAGATTGCACTTTAGCTCTTATATTTGTAGACACGGTATCTTCCTTATTTTCAAAGGTTATTCTTAGTAACTTTTAATAATTTCAAGTACGTCAGCTTTTGAAGATGAAGCCGCCAGCTTGGCAATATTTTCTTCATCGACTAGCATTTCGCTAAGTGCTTGAATAACCTTGATGTGTGTATCTGAATCCTTTGCAGCTAATGTTAATAAGACATTCTCTGGTCCCATTTCTGAACCGAAATCAACTGGGGTTGAAAAAACATGGATACCTAATCCCGTCTTTAGAACACCTTCTTCTGGGCGAGCATGGGGCATCGCAATGCCTGGACAAAGAACATAATAAGGTCCATTATCATGCGTTGACTGAATGATCGCATTAGCATAGTTATCGGTAACGTAACCTTTGTCTTGCAAATAACGTGTCGTTTCTTTAACTGCATCTTCCCACTTATATTCAGAGTGGTTAATGACATCAATTAAATCGTGGTCAATAAGGTCATAAAGCATAATATATCCCAGTTATTCTTGGTTCGTTGTTGTTGGGATTATTATCAATGGAAGTGAGCGAATAGAGAAATAGCAACAAAATGAGATACAGATCACCTAAATATCACTGTCAAATGATAAGTTAGAATCTACCTCACACATTTAAAATGAAAATTAATTACAAATTTATAATTAGCTACAAATCAATACCATAAATTTGATCAGCCAATCAATTTTATGATTAATTAAAAATACAATAAGTGAGATTTAGATCTAATTACAGATATTGACCATGATTAATTTGTGATTAGTACTAGGTTTAAAATC
>NZ_JAKJSY010000089.1:0-16618 GCF_050337445.1 Vibrio minamisatsumaniensis
CCATAATGTAAACCTATTTATAACCTCATGTACTTTAAGACAATAACTTCAATTGAAAGTGAGTATTGTCTTAAAAGCTTTTTAATTCATGTCCAAATTTTGTCATGCTGTCGGCCAGTTTTTCCGGATCGACAGTGTATGAACCATTGGCAATCGCTTCTTTGATCGCTGCGACTTTTGCTGAGTCAAAGCTTGGCTGTGCTGCCATATCTTGATGGAGTTGACCTATCGCTTTGCCTTGCTGGCTCAGTGAAACCGCATCTTTGCTTGCGGGTGATTTCGCTGCAACATCGGAGCGTGATGTCTCAGAACTAGAATTAGAACGTACTGCTGATCGGTTTGTGGTCGTTAGGGTTTGCCCTGAACGAATCGTATCAATGCCAGCCATAGTTAAGCCTTTTTTCAAAAAATGGGAACCTGTACAGTCAATATCGACCTAGGGTTCAATTACTTTAGCAATTTTTCGCCCAATAGTCGAAAAAGGACAAAACTCCGCAGTCGTAATATTCAGCACGAGCTTGAGAGTAAACTAACCGGCTATTGCTACTCATTTAGAACTGGACTGTGACTTCAGACATATTGGTTACAATCCCCTCGATTATACGCTGTGATTTGTCATTTTTCACTCTGACTTGATCGCCCATTGAGCCATCGGTGAGAGCGGTCCCTTTTGTGGTAATGCTCATGCCACCTTTTACTGCTTGTATGATCACTTTCTCGTTTCGACAGACAACGCAAATATCGCCCCTTTCAACGACCTCTCCTGGTCTCAAGTTCTTTTTTACTTTGGCGCCAACGACTTGTTGCGGAGTGGTGAAACCTTGACGACGAAACTTATTAAGAGAAATCATGTCGATGGTAACATCATATTGACCAACGATTTCACCTCTTGAGATTGAACGAGTCGTGGTCACGAGTGGCACCGACATAGAGAGTCGTACCGGCACATACACTTGCCATTCATCGGGTATACATTGTACTAAAACCGTGATACTACTTCGGGTGTTAGTGGTTGTTGACGCGCTGGTTTTAAGAGGAGTCGGGCAGTGAGTTGCTCTAATTCTTGAGTCAATATTGGCCGGATCGACAAAGAGTTCGCCGCCTTGTGGCTGTTCAACCGTATCAAGAATGTGTTGTTTCGCAGCCGATTGAATCATTTCAATTTGCTCTGGGGTAGCCGCTTGTATAAAAAAACTAAACAATATTGATAAAATGCCGATAAACTTAGCGACAGTTTTAAATGCAGCTCTACACATTGCTATGGAAAAATTAGGCAGATTTTTTTTATAATACATTATCCTGTTTCTCAAGTGGTTCGTAGCCTGCAGTAGACTAACACTTTTTATTCAAAAAAGTTTGATATGGAGATGAGCTCATGACGGGTATTCTTGATTCAGTGAATCAGCGTACGCAACTCGTCGGTCAAAACCGATTAGAATTACTAACCTTTCGCCTAATGGGCCGTCAGCGTTACGGCATTAATGTCTTTAAAGTAAAAGAAGTGCTTCAATGCCCTAAGCTGACAAAAATGCCGAATTTGAACCCACTGGTTAAAGGTGTAGCACACATTCGCGGGCAAACAATCTCTGTGATCGATTTGAGCTTAGCGACGGGGGGACGCCCGACCGTAGATGTTGAAAAGTGTTTTGTGGTTATCTCTGAGTTTAACCGAACCATTCAAGGTTTCTTGGTCAGTTCAGTAGAACGCATTATTAACATGCACTGGGAATCGATTCTTCCACCGCCGGATGGAGCAGGTCGAGCGAACTATCTGACTGCAGTAACCAATATTGATAATGAATTGGTAGAAATTCTGGATGTTGAAAAAATCCTTGCAGAAATTTCTCCTGTTGATGAAACAATGGACAGCAAGATTGCTGAAGATATTGCAAAAGTAGAACAAGAGAAACCACTGGTTCGCCGTATCTTAATTGCTGACGATTCAACGGTTGCTCGTAAGCAAGTGCAACGAGCGATTGAATCCATCGGTTTTGAGGTTATCTCAGCGAAAGATGGTAAAGACGCCTATGAGAAACTGATGAAGATGTCATCAGAAGGCAGTATTTATGACCAGATTTCATTGGTTATTTCTGATATCGAAATGCCAGAAATGGATGGATACACGTTGACTGCTGAGATTCGTCGTCATGCTGAACTCAAAGATCTATACGTAATTTTACACTCATCATTGAGTGGTGTATTTAACCAAGCCATGGTTGAGCGTGTTGGAGCCAACTCCTTTATCGCTAAATTCAATCCTGATGAGCTTGGTGCAGCGGTTAAAGCTGCGTTAACTAACTAAAAGAGACATTAATGACTGCTATAACAATAAGTGATCAAGAGTATCGCGATTTCAGCCGTTTCTTAGAATCTCAATGTGGCATTGTATTAGGTGACAGCAAACAGTATTTAGTGCGCAGCCGTTTAAGCCCATTAGTAACCAAATTTAATGTAGCTTCGCTATCTGATTTGTTAAGAGATGTTGTAACAGGACGAAACCGAGAGTTGCGAGTGGCAGCTGTGGATGCGATGACGACGAATGAGACACTTTGGTTCCGAGATACTTACCCGTTTGCTGTTTTGGCGGATAAGCTTCTGCCGGAAATAGCGGCAAATAAACGTCCTATTAAAATTTGGTCTGCGGCAAGCTCTTCAGGACAAGAAGCATACTCAATGGCAATGACGATTCTTGAGACTCAAGCGCGTAAGCCGGGTATGTTGCCAAACGTGTCTATCACGGGTACGGATATATCTGCAAGCATGTTGGATATGTGTCGAAAAGGTGTTTATGACAACTTAGCGCTAGGGCGAGGCCTTTCTCCTGAGCGACGTCGTGCTTTCTTTGAAGATGCGGGTGATGGTCGCATGAAAGTCAAAGATAATTTAAAGCGCATGGTGAACTTCCGTCCACAGAACTTGATGGATAGCTATGCATTGTTAGGTAAGTTCGACATCATTTTCTGTCGTAATGTGTTGATATACTTCTCGCCTGACATGAAGTCAAAGGTGCTGAATCAGATGGCTAACAGCCTTAATCCTGGTGGTTATCTGTTGTTGGGCGCGTCAGAATCACTAACCGGCTTAACGGATCGTTTTGAAATGGTTCGCTGTAATCCAGGCATCATCTATAAATTAAAGTAATTATTAGCACACATTATAAGGTGTGGCGTTACTGCCTAAATTTGAAACCCAGCCCAGCGCTGGGTTTTCTTTTTTCTGCTTAACCTATATCTTTAAGTTAGAGCGACATTCCAATCGACTCTATTTTTGGCTTGTATATTGCTAGTTGGTATGTGAGTTATCTATGAAATGATTTGTCCTTAGCGGGTCTTTAAAAGTTGGTATAGATATTGCTTTTATTATTTCATAACAGTCAGTTCTTGAGTTGAGGTTTACATGGCTATTTCTTTTGATAATGCTTTAGGCATTCACCAATACACAGTAGGTGTACGTGAACGTAATGCTGAGGTGATTTCTACGAATATCGCACAAGCAAACACGCCTGGGTATAAAGCAAAGGGACTGGACTTTAATAAATCACTGCAAGCGGCAAGTTCTGGGGCAAGTATTGGTCTTAGTCGCACAGACGGTCGGCATATTTCTGCCTCAACAACAGTGAATGGGGAAACGAAGTATCGAATTCCTACTCAGCCTGATACTGGAGATGGCAACACGGTTGATTTGGATTTGGAAAGAAACCTTTTCATGCAAAACCAAATTAGGCATCAAGCTTCTCTCGATTTTCTAGGCAGTAAGTTCAAGAATTTAACTAAAGCGATTAAAGGGGAATAATTAGATGAGCTTATTTAATGTATTCAATGTCACTGGTTCTGCGATGAGTGCTGAATCTGTTCGTCTAAATACAACCTCAAGCAACCTTGCCAACGCGGGCAGTGTAAGCAGCTCTGCTGAAGAAACTTACAAGGCGCGTCACGCAGTGTTCGGAGCTGAGTTAAACCGGGCAAGTAATAGCGATTATACCGTGCCGGTGAAAGTTCTCGGTATCGTAGAAAGCGATAAGCCGCTAAGTGCGGAATACAATCCAGATCACCCATTAGCGAACGATGAAGGCTATATCTATAAGCCTAATGTGAATGTTATGGAAGAGATGGCAAATATGATTTCGGCATCACGTGCGTACCAAACAAATGTACAGGTTGCCGATTCGAGTAAACAAATGCTGCTGCGTACGCTGCAGATGGGTCAATAAGGATAAGGAGGTAGCATATGGCGGGAATCAACAACAATGTTGGTCAAAGCGGCTTGTCCTATGTTGACCAGCTAAAGAGTCTTCAAGATGGCGCTAAGAAGCCCGACGAAACAACAGGTAAACAAGATCTTAAACAAGAAGATTTTTTATCTTTGTTAACTAAGCAACTTGCACAACAAGACCCTTTCAAGCCGGTTAGCAATGACCAGATGATTGCGCAAATGGCTTCATTTGCGACCGTAGACGGTATTGGCAAAATGAATACACAGTTTGAAAGCTTGAATTCATCAATGACCTCTAACCAAGCATTACAAGCCTCTTCTTTAGTGGGACGAGATGTATTGGTTCCTGGTGCGGCAGGCGTAAAACCTGGTGATGGCGGTATGGCGGCTATGGTTAAGCTTCCTCAAGCAATGGACAATGTTATCGTCCGTGTTGAGAACGAAGTTGGCCAGTTGGTTCGCACCTTTGATATCGGCTCTAAACCATCAGGTGATACACGTGTTGAATGGGACGGAAAAGACGAAGACGGTAATCCATTGCCGGCTGGTAAATACAATGTGAAAGCGTCGGGTTTACTGGATGGCGAGAACACCGAGTTCCAAGTGTCGAGTTATGCGAACGTGAACAGTGTGCTTCTTGGTAAGGGTGATGGCAACGTACTACTCAATCTGGCTGGTTTCACATCGCCAGTACGACTTGCTGAAGTACTCGAAGTAGGTAAAGCGTAGCTTTTGATAAAGTAACGATGCTAGCTAGATAGATTAGGAGAATATTGGAATGTCATATGTAGCTTTAAGCGGTCTATCCGCTGCACAATTAGACTTGAATACAACCAGTAACAACATTGCGAATGCAAACACATTTGGCTTTAAAGAGTCTCGTGCCGAGTTCGGCGATGTGTATTCAAACTCGTTGTTCACTAATGCAAAAACAGCGTCAGGCGGCGGTGCACAAGTTGGTCAAGTGGCACAGCAATTTCATGAAGGTTCAAGTATTTATACGAATAACCCAATGGACTTACGTGTCAGTGGTACGGGTTTCTTTGCGGTGTCGAAAGACCGTATGGTGCCAGAGACCAACGAACTAACACGTAATGGTGCCTTTCACCTAAATAAAGACAACTACATGGTTACGGCTAACGATGAGTTTCTTTTAGGTTACGATGTCGATCCTACTTCTGGTGAGGTGCTTTCTTACGCACCAAAGCCTTTGGACATTCCAGCTGAGTTTGGTAAACCAAAACAGACAGAAAACATTGAAGTAGGAGTGAACCTTCCTGCAAACGGTGATCTTAAAGATCCTGCTGCGTTTAACTTCAAAGATCCTGACACCTATAATCGTGCAACATCTTCGACGGTATACGATTCTATGGGGCAGTCTTACAAGTTAACGACTTACTACCTGAAAGATCAGACTCAACCCAATACTTGGCAGGCCTACTACACCATGGCAGATGAAAATGGTGAGAAGCCAGTGAACATTGCTGGTGGTGATGCGACGAATGCTCAAGGGCAAGTTGGTCACACTATGAAGTTTAATAATGACGGCACATTAGCAAGCCTCAATAATGGTCAGCCAATTAAATCTGAAGCATTAGGCGCTGGTGCTAACCCAATTGATTTGAATGGTGCTGATCCCACTCAAGTACTTAATTTTGGGCTAGAGTCTTCAACTCAGTTTGCTGCTCCTTTTGAACTCACTAAGTTTGATGAAGATGGTGCGACAACCGGTTTCTTAACCAAAATCGATTTTGATGAGTACGGCAGTGTTCTAGGGACTTACTCAAATGGTGAAAACGTGATGCTTGGTCGTGTAGGCTTGGTTCGTGTACCTAATGAGCAAGGTCTAGACAAGAAAGGCAGTACCCAGTGGGACTCGACTAACACATCGGGCGCAAAAATTTGGGGTGAATCAAACAAAGGTTCATTTGGTAGTATCAACAATGGTTCGCTAGAGCAGTCTAATATCGATATGACTCAAGAACTGGTGGATTTGATTTCTGCTCAACGTAACTTCCAAGCGAACTCGCGTTCTTTAGAAGTACACAACCAATTACAACAGAATATTCTTCAGATTCGCTAATCATTTCGAACGTCTGAATCCTCTGCAAATACCCAAGTCAATGTTATTGAGTTGGGTATTGTCGTTTGCCCTCCTATTTGCCACCCTGATTGCCGCACAGTGATATCACTGGCAACAATTCTTCCTTAATGATCGTTTAATGATCATTCTTTCTATTTTATTTATTTAACTTATTGATAAATAACACTTAAAAATATTGGCATAATGTTTGCTTTATTAGTCTCAGAAGATGATTTTTGGAGCAAAATTATGGATCGCGCACTGTTTCTTGCCATGAGTGGCGCTAAGCAAAACATGCAAGCTTTGCAGCTACGTGCAAACAACCTTGCCAACGTCAGTACAACGGGTTTCCGTGCTGATTTAGCACAAGCTCGTTCGATGCAAGCATACGGTGAAGGTTTGCCGACTCGTGTTTTCGCTATGACAGAGCGTCCGGGACATAATTTTTCGCAAGGTAGTGTGATCACCACTGGTCGAGATCTCGACGTTACGATTCAAGGGGATGGTTGGATTTCAGTTATGGACAAAACCGGCAGTGAAGGTTTAACGCGTAACGGTAACCTAAAGATCAGCTCAAATGGTTTGCTCACCAACGCCAGCGGGCACTTGGTATTAGGTGAAAACGACGCACCCATTACGATCCCTATTCCGGTCAGTAAAGTCGAAATTGGCACCGACGGAACCGTTTCCGTCATTCCACAAGGCGCGCCAGCTGAAGAATTAGCTGCGGTAGGCCGTATTAAACTTGTACGTCCAGACAACCAAAGTTTGTTTAAAGATACGAATGGTCTATTCCGTTCGAAGAACCCAGATCAGGCATACGAAGCAGATGCAGGGGTAACCTTGTTAAAAGGTGCTATCGAAGGCAGTAACGTCAATGCTGTCGGTGAAATGACCAGCCTCATTGACTTACAACGTCAGTTTGAAATGCAGGTCAAAATGATGAGCACTGCAGAGAAAATGGACAAGGCGTCCGATTCACTGCTTCGTATGAGCTAATAGAATTTAAAGGAAATTGCTATGCAACCAGCATTATGGGTAAGTAAAACAGGGTTAGACGCCCAGCAAACCAATATATCAACCATTTCAAACAACCTTGCCAACGCATCCACTATTGGTTTTAAAAAGAGTCGTGCGGTGTTTGAAGATCTGTTCTATCAGAATATCAATCAGCCGGGTGGACAGTCGTCTCAAAATACTGAATTGCCAAGCGGGCTGATGTTAGGTGCAGGTTCTAAAGTCGTGGCAACTCAAAAAGTGCACACTCACGGTAATGCACAAACGACCTCGAACAGTCTCGATATGATGATCGAAGGTGATGGTTTCTTCCAAGTTGAAATGCCAGATGGCGAGACAGGCTACAGTCGAAATGGTCAGTTCACGCTTAACGGTGATGGCGCTATCGTAACATCGGGACAAGGTTATGCTTTACAACCAGAGATTGTTATTCCTGAGGATGCGATTTCGGTGACCGTTGGTAACGATGGTGAAGTTTCAGTGCGTTTACGAGGCCAGCAAAACAACGTTGTGGTCGGGCAGATTACTATTACTGATTTTGTAAACCCTGGTGGTTTAGAACCGGTTGGGCAAAACCTTTACTTGCCTACAGGTGCAAGTGGCGATCCGCAAGAGGGTGTACCGGGCCTTGATGGCTTAGGCAATATCCGTCAGTCGATGCTTGAAACATCGAATGTAAACGTAACGGAAGAGTTGGTTAATATGATCGAGGCTCAACGAGTATACGAAATGAATTCGAAAGTCATCTCGACCGTCGATAAGATGATGGGCTTTATTAACCAGCAGTTGTAATTAGTCTATCAACCGCTTGTTTGTTTTCATCCTTTGACGTGTTTTTTATTCACTGCTGAGAGTAGATTGCCATGAAACGTATTTTTTGTTTAGCTCTGTTGATGTCTATGACAGGTTGTTCAGTATTGACGCCTATTGATACTCCAGCGACAGAAACCGCAACCACTGTAGTTGATGCTGTGGAAGGTGATAAGTCGCCTGAAGCTAGCACGGGTATTATCGATACGCTTCGTAATAGAACCGATCCGGTTGCTGGTGATCCTGCATGGGCACCAATCAATCCAAAGCAGAAACCAGAACATTATGCGGCGGCCACCGGTTCACTGTTCAATGTTAACCACATTGGCAGTATGTATGACGACTCAAAACCTCACGGTATTGGTGACATCATTACAGTGGCGTTGGATGAAAATACTCGAGCGACCAAGAAAGCCAACGCAGACATGTCTAAGTCGAATGATGCATCGATGGAGCCACTGGCTGTGGGTGGTCAAGAGCTGTCTATCGATAAATACAACTTCTCCTACGATCTGAGCAACACCAACACCTTTGCTGGTGATGCGTCAGCCAATCAAAGTAACAGTATCAGCGGTTACATTACCGTTGAAGTCATCGAAGTGTTAGCCAATGGCAACCTAGTGGTCCGTGGTGAGAAATGGATGACATTAAACACCGGTGATGAGTATATCCGCCTGAGTGGCACCATTCGTCCTGAAGATATTGACTTTGAAAATACCATCGCTTCAAACCGTGTTTCTAACGCGCGAATTCAGTACTCAGGGACTGGCGTGCAACAAGATATGCAAGAGCCTGGATTCTTGGCACGATTCTTTAATGTATCACTGTAGAGCTTGAGAGTGTGTCGATATACTGACTGCCTCTGTCGTTCAATCATTTTTAGCTAAGTTATTATAAATTTAAGCAATACAGACAGGTTATCCAATGAAAAAATTGACACTCGTACTCTTCGGCATGCTATTTCTTGCCACCAGTGCCCATGCTGCGCGTATCAAAGACGTGGCAAAAGTGGCGGGTGTTCGTAGTAACCAACTTGTTGGTTACGGTTTGGTGACGGGTTTGCCGGGTACTGGTGAGACAACGCCCTTTACCGATCAAACGTTTAACGCGATGCTGCAAAATTTTGGCATTCAATTGCCGCCTGGCACTAAGCCAAAAACCAAAAACGTAGCGGCAGTCATTGTGACCGCTGAACTGCCGGCATTCTCTAAGCAGGGCCAAGAAGTTGACGTAACCGTTTCTTCTATCGGTTCAGCAAAAAGCCTGCGTGGTGGTACCTTGCTGCAGACCTTCCTGAAAGGTCTAGACGGTCAAGTGTATGCGGTAGCGCAGGGTAACTTGGTGGTCAGTGGCTTTAGTGCACAAGGTAACGACGGTTCTAAGATTGTCGGTAACAACCCTAACGTCGGTATCATCTCTAGCGGTGCGACGGTCGAGCAAGAGATCCCAACCCCATTTGGTCGTGGCGACTACATCACCTTTAACCTAATCCAATCTGATTTCACGACAGCTCAACGTTTAGCTGATGCAGTGAATAATTTTCTAGGCCCACAAATGGCGTCTGCGGTAGATTCCGTTTCAGTAAAAGTACGTGCTCCTCGGGAAATTAGTCAACGTGTGGCTTTCTTATCTGCTATCGAAAACATTGAATTCGACCCCGCAGAAGGTTCTGCAAAAATCATCGTGAACTCTCGTACTGGTACTATCGTTGTTGGCAAGCATGTTCGCCTGAAATCGGCAGCGGTTACCCACGGTGGTATGACAGTAGCAATAAAAGAAAACCTCAATGTTAGCCAGCCCAATGCATTCTCTGGTGGTCAAACGGTGGTGACTCCGGATTCTGATATCGAAGTAACAGAAGCTGATGGCAAGATGTTCAAGTTTGAACCGGGTTTAACGCTCGATGATTTGGTTCGCGCAGTCAATGAAGTTGGCGCTGCCCCCTCTGATCTCATGGCCATTCTTCAAGCACTGAAACAAGCCGGTGCGATTGAAGGTCAATTGATCATTATTTAAGGAGTAAAGCATGATTAAAAATAACAACGATATCGGCTTTATTCATGACATCGGGAGCCTCGATCGTCTTCGTCAACAAGCAATCAATGGTGATGAAGGCAGTGAGAAAGAAGCATTAACCGCTGCAGCAAAACAGTTTGAATCTATTTTTACATCGATGCTATTTAAGTCGATGCGCGATGCGAACTCAACGTTTAAATCCGATCTTTTGAATAGTCAAAACGAGCAATTCTATCGTCAGATGCAAGATGACCAAATGGCGAGTGAGTTAAGTGCATCGGGTTCATTAGGCCTTGCAGATATGATTGTTGCTCAACTTAGTTCAGGTCAAACGAGTGATGCATCTGAAGAAAAGATTCGTAGTGAAGGTTTTGATACTTCACTACAAAGGCCTCGATTCTCCGGTCGTTCAGAAGAGAGCGCATCGAATGTTCAACCAGCGCTAGCGGATGCGGCAACCAAAAAACCGGTTTCCTTCGATTCGCCTGAATCGTTTGTCAAGTCAATGAGACCTTATGCTGAAAAAGCCGCGAGCGCACTCGGTGTGGATCCATCGTTGCTATTAGCTCAAGCAGCTCTTGAAACAGGTTGGGGGTCTAAAATGGTTAAAAACTCTTTGGGCAACAGTCATAACCTATTTAACATCAAAGCGGATAGAAGTTGGAAGGGCGATAAAGTTGCGACTCAAACGCTTGAGTATCAAGGCAAAACAGCGGTCAAAGAGTCGGCCTCTTTCCGTTCTTACCCTAGTTTCGAAGACAGTTTTAACGACTATGTTAAGTTCTTAAATGAAAACCCAAGGTACAACACCGCACTTCAACATCAGGGGAATGCAGAGAACTTCATTAACGGTATCCATCAAGCGGGTTATGCAACAGACCCTGGCTATGCGAATAAGGTATTACGAGTGAAAGCCAAAATTGATCAGATGGATTAGAGTATAAATTGCACATCTAGGGCTTGCCATTGGCAAGCTTTTTTTGTTTTTTAATGCCAGATTTATGTGATTATGCGTTCCCTTTCTTTGTCGTTCTTTACTCCGTTTTATCGCTAGCAATACTGAGTTATTTGTTGGCATATAACTTGCTTTTATTGTAATGGTTAATCAGCACATCCTGATTTTGTTACGTTTTTTGGGGGCATTATGGCGTCGGATCTTTTGAATGTAGGAGCACAAAGTGTTCTTACGGCTCAAAGACAGTTGAACACCACCGGTCATAACATTTCTAACGCCAACACAGAGGGCTATAGCCGCCAATCTGTGATCCAAGGTACGAACGACCCACGACAGTTCGGTGGTCAAACTTACGGTATGGGCGTGCATGTGGACAATGTTCGCCGCTCTTGGGATCAGTTTGCCGTCAAAGAACTTAATCTATCGACAACCAATGCCGCTAATAAGAGTGATAATGAGGCTAACCTCGACTTATTATCTGGAATGTTGTCATCGGTTGCTTCAAAGAAAATTCCAGAAAACCTTAATGAGTGGTTTGATTCTGTTAAAACATTGGCGGATACCCCGAATGATGTGGGTGCGCGTCAAGTGGTGTTGGAAGATGCAGGGCAGATCAGCAAAACATTAAATGAGTTTCATGAAACAGTACGGCAACAGTCTGAATCTACGAATAAAAAGTTAGATATGGGTATTGAACGAGTGAACCAGCTCGCCTACGAGATTCGTGATGTACAGCGTTTAATGATGCGAACTCCAGGGCCTCATAATGACCTACTAGATAAACATGAAAAGCTGATTAATGAGCTTTCTGGTTATACCAAAGTGACCGTGACGCCACGTTCTAATGCCGAAGGGTTTAATGTTCATATCGGGAACGGCCATACCTTGGTCTCTGGCAGTGAAGCAAGCCAATTAAAAATGATTGATGGAGTACCGGATGCTCATCAACGTCGTTTGGCGATTGTCGAAGGCAAGTCTTTGAAACCGATCACAAGCCGTGACATTGATGGAAAAATTGGGGCCATGTTAGACATGCGAGACGAACATATTCCAGCCGTCATGGACGAATTGGGTCGTTTGGCGACCGCTTTTTCATATGAAGTTAATGCGTTGCAATCGCAAGGCCTGGATCTTGATGGCAATGTTGGTAAAAACTTGTTTACCGATGTGAACTCTGAGCGAGTAGCGAAATCTCGTGTAACGGCCAGTGGACCATCTAAGGCGGATATCGCGGTATATATCGATAAAATATCGGCCCTAAAAGGCGGCGAATATGGCCTGAGGTATGATGGCAGCGATTACATCGTAACGAAGCCGAATGGCGAAGCCGTTAAAGTGGGTGTCAATTCAAGTGACAACTCTTTTTATCTCGATGGGATGCGAGTCGAGGTGCGCAATCCGCCTGAAATCGGAGAAAAATTACTGTTGCGTCCAACCCGTAATTTTGCGGCTCAAATACAAATAGAAACGGAAGATCCGCGAGACATTGCCGCGCAAAGCTATGAGGCGTCCACGACATTTGCCAAAGGGACGGCTGATTTTAATATTTTAGCGGCCGGTCAACTGCGTGAGTTTGAAGTCGTTGTGTCGCCAAAAGGAGAACAGTTCGCGGTAACCGATCCTAAGGGTAACATTCTAATGCAGCCTCAACCGTACCCGCCCAAAGGGCCTGTGACCATCAATGGCACAACGTTTGAGTTGACTTCGGGGGCTCTGGCAAACGATAAGTTTACCGTCAATCTGGTCCCATCAGAAGGTGATAATGGCAACTTGCGTAAGCTACAAAATCTACAAACCGGAAAACTACTGAACAATGGTGAGTCTACGATTTTAGATATTTACCATAACTTAAATACCAATACGGGCTTAAAGGCTTCAACGGCAAACCGTTTGAGCGATATGGCGACATTGGAAAAAGAGTCAGCCCAAGAGCGTATAGCTTCGGTATCGGGAGTAAACCTCGATGAGGAAGCGGCAAATATGATGAAATTTCAGCAAGCGTACATGGCTTCTTCTCGCATCATGCAAGCGGCCAACGATACGTTCAATACTATTTTAGCTCTGAGGTAGGAGGTATAAATGTTGAGTCGTATTTCTAGCTTCCATAATTATCAATCTGTTCAGAATGACTTGCGCCGTCAAGAGAACAAGATACATCACAACCAAGCACAATTGGCTTCAGGCAAGAAGTTACAATCGCCAAGTGATGATCCTCTAGCAATCCATTATATACAAAATATTGGGCAGCAATCCGAGCAGTTAAAACAATATATTGACGCGATCACACTGGTTCGAAATCGTCTAGAACATCATGAAGTTATGCTCGCTAACTCAGAAGAGTTCGCTGATGGCGCTAAACGAACGGTAATGGAAATGATCAACGGTTCACTTTCACCGGATGATCGTTTGGCAAAGAGGCGTGAAATTCAAGAGATAGCGAATAATTTTCTGCACTTAGCTAATTCTCAAGATGAGTCGGGTAACTACACTTTCGCAGGGACTAAACCGAAAAATCAACCTTTCTTTCGAGATAACGAAGGGAAGGTGACCTATCATGGTGATGACTATCAACGCAAGATGCGTGTGGCGAGCAGCTATGAAATGGCGATGAATGATCCGGGCAGTAAGTTATTTATGGAAATCGATAACCCCTTCGGCGATTACGAACCTCAGTATGAACTGGAGCCAGCCTCTGAATTGTTATTGGAGCGAGCAACCAATACGGCTAAAGATGACTCAACGTATAAAGTCACGTTTGTAGATATGCAGACGGGTAAGTTCGCCTATCAGCTTGAAAAAGACGGCAAAGTGGTGGCGGCCGAAGATTTTGATCCTTCTACTGGTATTCAATATGAAGGGTTGAATATTCAGATTAAAGGTCAAATCACCAAAGGTGACTCGATTACGTTAGAGCCAAGGGAAACATTTTCGATTTTTGACACGTTCAAAGAAGCGATAGAGCAGGCCGAAAAACCCGTATCGGATTCATCGGCAACCGCAAAATTGCAACAGGTGACCGAAGAATTTAATGCCGCCTTTATCCATTTAACAAAGGCGCGAACCGATGTCGGTGCGCGTTTGAGTACGCTTGATATTCAAGAGCAACAACATGAAGATTTTAAGTTGTCTTTAGCGAAAGCCAAAAGCAATTTCGAAGATTTAGATTATTCGAAAGCGATCATTGAATTCAATGAAAACTCTCGTGCATTACAAGCTTCACAACTCGCGTTTGGTAAAACCAAAGATCTCACCTTGTTTAATTACATTTAGTGGTGGGTTAACGCTCGATAGAAGTCGATTCTTTGCCATATGTGCTATGCCTTATGTGCGAATTGCTTCACATTGACTGGTTTTTACACCGGACGCAACAGGGATTGATATCAGCGGCAAAAGCGGCAATGAGTGTACGAACGCATTTTAGATGCTTCAGTTATTATGCAATATGATCTTGATGTTTTTTATTTAAGTTGTTGATTTTTATGTTTTTATAAAAATAATCAATTGATTTTAAAACTTGGCATATAACTTGTATCTATATTGTCATGATTGATTTATACAGTTCTTAAGCCTTGAAATGGGCTTAACGAGTAATACACGGTCAGTGCTTATCCATATGAGAGTAAAGCTGACCGCTTCGCAGAAACTTTGCGAACTCATAAGGAGAGCAAAATGGCTATCAATGTAAATACTAACGTTTCGGCTATGACAGCACAGCGTTATCTGAATAAAGCGTCTAATGATCTAGCGACTTCGATGGAGCGTTTATCATCGGGCCAAAAAATCAATAGTGCCAAAGATGATGCGGCAGGCCTGCAAATCTCGAATCGCTTAACGTCACAGTCTCGTGGCCTTGATGTCGCAATGCGTAATGCCAATGACGGTATTTCGATTGCTCAAACGGCTGAAGGCGCGATGAACGAATCAACCAACATATTACAGCGTATGCGTGATCTCGCGATTCAATCATCAAACGGCACGAACTCGCCAGCTGAGCGTACAGCACTAAACGAAGAGTCAACGGCACTTCAAGATGAGCTAAACCGTATCGCAGAAACGACATCTTTTGGTGGCCGTCGTCTATTAAACGGTTCATTTGGTGACGCTTCATTCCAGATAGGTTCTAACTCAGGCGAAGCGATGATTATGTCGTTAACCAGTATACGTGCCGATGATCCTCGAATGGGAGGGACGACGTTTGATTCAGAAAATGCTAAAGACAAGAGCTGGGAAGTGCCACCGAAAGCAAGCGATATCAAATTTGAATTCACAACCAAAGCGGGTGAAGACATTGTTCTAGATATCAACGCCAAAGCGGGTGACGATATTGAAGAATTGGCGACGTACATTAATGGTCAATCTGATTTAGTGAATGCATCGGTGACAGAAGAAGGGCGTTTGCAACTTTTTGTTGCTGAACCTGATCTGGAAGGGGCAATGTCTATCTCGGGTGGTCTAGCGTCTGAGTTAGGCATTAAGAGCGAAGGTCGTCCTACATCAGTTCAAGATATAAGCTTAACCACTGTTGCCGGTTCACAAAACGCAATCAGTGTGATTGATTCCGCAATGCAGTACGTCGATTCTCAGCGAGCCGATTTGGGTGCAAAACAGAACCGTCTAAGCCACAGTATTAGTAACTTGGCGAACGTTCAAGAGAATGTGGACGCTTCAAATAGCCGAATCAAAGATACGGATTTTGCGAAAGAAACGACGCAAATGACCAAATCACAAATTCTGCAACAAGCAGGTACTTCAATACTTGCTCAAGCAAAACAGTTGCCTAACTCTGCATTATCATTATTGCAATAGTTATTGGTTGAACTTGTTGCTCGTGTTCAGACGTGAGCCATGCAACAAGCGAAACTGGCAAGCATACTTACTATTGAATGTTTAGCTCTCTCATCTCTCACCTGCTATCCATTTTTACAGTAAGAATGCAACGGCAAGTCGGAAATGTGTTCATTTCTCGATGATCTCCACACAAGCTCTGACGCGCCAACTAGCCCCGGTTCTCTCAAAGGAAAAGGGGCTTTTTTCTATCTTTCTTATTTGTCCTTCTGCTTTTTATTCTTCGTTATCCCCCGACTTAACCCATCGACACTGCGCTCGTTTTTCGTCTCTGAAATAGCGGATCTATACGAAGCTGAAGGTTCTGTGATCGTTCATTTTTAGATGTTGGCGAATAGGTGACACCATTCGTGTTTTTTTTGGTCAATTTGATGGCTTTTTACGTTTGAATCTTCAGAGGTAATGTTTAAGTGTGATTTATTTAAGTTTTTGATAGTTATAAGTTTAATATTTATTTTGTGTTTTTTTTAAAATTTATCTAAAGCTTCGGACTTTCGCGCCGTTATTAAAAGTAACTTTGAGAGAACTACTTGGTTTTCCGAGACGTCGGAAACCGTTATACCGGAAAATCAATTGGAGAAATCACCATGGCAGTGAATGTAAATACCAACGTTTCAGCGATGACAGCGCAACGTTACCTAAACAGCGCAAACAACGCACAACAAACATCAATGGAACGC
>NZ_JAKJSY010000090.1:0-16382 GCF_050337445.1 Vibrio minamisatsumaniensis
ACTTTCTCGCCGTCATGTATTAAAAACACTTGCGGTTGGCGGCGCGGTCTTTTCACTTCCCACCTTGGCCGCAAAAACATCGAATTCATCTCATGATTATAGTAAAACCATTGATTATAGAGGGGATCATCAAACTGGTATTATTACCAAGGAACAGAAAAATGCGTCATTTATTGCCTTTGATGTAACGGCAGATACACTCGCCGAACTTGAACAAGTTTTAAAGATATTAACGGATCGCATTGCGTACTTAACCCAAGATCATGAGTTGTCAGCCACCCTAAATGACAAACTTCCTCCTCATGAATCAGGGATCTTAGGACAATCACTAAAACCTGATTCACTGACCATTACCGTCGCGCTCGGTAATACCTTGTTCAACGAACGCTTTGGACTTGGCCCTTTTAAGCCTAAGCACTTACAAGCGATGACCAGTTTTCCGAATGACCGCCTTAAACCAGAGTGGTGTGGTGGCGATATCACACTCCAAATCTGTG
This sequence comes from Vibrio minamisatsumaniensis, assembly GCF_050337445.1. Taxonomy (NCBI): domain Bacteria; kingdom Pseudomonadati; phylum Pseudomonadota; class Gammaproteobacteria; order Vibrionales; family Vibrionaceae; genus Vibrio; species Vibrio minamisatsumaniensis. The sequence continues at coordinate 498 of NZ_JAKJSY010000090.1, forward strand.
CAGATAGCCCAGAAAGTGTTATTTATGCCGTCCGAGATATCATTCAACATACTAATAAATACCTTTCTCCACGTTGGAAAATGGACGGCTTTTTACCGTATCGAGATTTAGACAACAAATCGACAGCGATCAATTTATTCGGCTTTAAAGATGGCACAGGTAATGCCCCCGCCGATGATAACAAGCAGATGGATGATTTAGTGTGGATCACAAACAAAGATTCCGAACCATCATGGTGTACGGGAGGCACCTATCAAGCTATACGTTTAATCCGCTTTAATCTTGAATTTTGGGACAGAACGCCACTAGAAGATCAAGAAAACGATTTTGGTCGACACAAAGTGAGCGGTGCTCCAATCGGTATGAAGAATGAGCATGACTCACCGGAATTTACAAAAGACCCTCATGGAGATCGTGTTTTATTTAATTCACACATGCGTCGCGCTGAGCCTCGAAACCCTGAACGTCATACAGCTAAACTCCGTAGACGAAGCTATAGCTACTCATTAGGATTGACGGAAACAGGGGCGCTGGATATGGGGTTAATCTTTGTTTCTTTCCAAAAAAACCTTAAAACAGGCTTTATTGATACTCAAAAAAGACTCAATGGTGAACCATTAGAACGATACATTAAACCGTTTGGCGGAGGATACTATTTTGTTTTACCGGGTATCAATGCGGCTCAAGCCTATTTAGCGAGCCATTTAATAGCGTTAGCTAAAAAATCGTAAAAAACGCAATTGCTCGCTCAAGGTTTCAATGCAATGGCTTCTAGTAAAAAATGGGTAAGAGCTTAAAGGCGTTTTAAATACGCTCGTTCATTCTACAGGTACGAGTCGGTACCGTTCGCTTGAGTGTTTATGCCCAACTCACCTTGAGAGAAAAATACCGTTGAGTGATCGGCTCTCCCCTAACGGGAGCCGATCACATTGACAGCATTTCGCACCTAAAACCAACCATGATTTCAACATCGAGTCACCGATTGTTGTTATCATTCTCGGCCTGCTTTAGCACATCTTTGCAAACATCATCGAGAGCACCATATCAAATGATCCATCGTTGAAACGTTTGCGCATTCGTCCCCCCTACCCCTTGGGTAAGATAACCACCAACGTGAAGCAAATACAGCCGTACGGATTAGAAAACAACCAGACCAAGCTATTATTCTGACTTATGATTACAATAAACTTAGTTTTCATTAGTGAGACAAGTAACAACCCCCTTCATATTGCACTATTTTGTTTTACATTTATTAGCATAATCAGAACAAACCCCCTTTGAAGTTTTCATGTGAAAAGTGATCAAATACTCCCGCCACGAAAACTGTGTCAAGATAACAAAAAACCCTACAACTAAAGTGAATCCATGAAATTTTTACATTTAGCCCGAATGGGCTTTGTCCTTCTGTCTGCTAGTCACGCTTCTTTGCTGCTAGCACAAACCTCTGACGGTTCATCGTGGTATCGAGATATCGCAATTTCTCCTAGCGGCAACCAAATTGCATTTACTTACAGCGGTCAAGTCTGGGTCGCTAACGCAAAAGGTGGTGACGCGATTCCGCTGACCAGTGAGACTGTTTATAGTTCTAATCCTGTGTGGTCTCCTGATGGGCAGTCCTTAGCATACGAATCTAATCAGTACGGTCCAGGTGATGTGTTTGTTTTGAATATGAACACTCATAACTCTCAACGCATAACGTTCCATGGTCGCAAAGATATCCCCTATGCCTTTAGCGCCGATGGGAGCCATGTCCTGTTCCGGTCTCGTCGAATCGGTAATGGCGAGAGCGAGTTAAATAACGGCTTTTTTGGTCGTTCATATCGACTCTACACGGTTCCGGCTAAGGGCGGCAGAGAACAGATCTTGCTAGAAAACTCAGTGAGCAGTTATTCAGTTTCTCATGATGGTAGTCAGGCTTTGTATACAGATTTGCCCTCTTATACTGAACAACCATGGCGCAAAGGGTCTCAATCCGATGCCGCAAGAAATATCTGGAAGTATGACGCCAAAACTCACAAACACACACAACTGACGACATTTAGAGGTGAAGACCGAGACGCAGTTTGGTCTGAGGATGGCCAATCAATGTATTTCTTATCTGAACGTTCGGGTAGTTTTAACGTCTGGAAGCAATCTCTGACAGAACTTGAAAGTAAGCCGGTGGCTCTAACTCATCACCAAAAGTTACCCGTCAGGTTTTTATCGATCAGTAACCAAGGCGATATCGCTTACGGTTTTGACGGCGCCATTTGGCTAAAGAACAAAGGCGATAACGCCGCGCATGAAGTGGACATCAAGATCCGTAAAGCACGAAGCGACAGCAGTACGAGAAACGTGAACTTGGCCAATGAAATTACTGAACTAGCAGTATCACCAACGGCTCCGGAAGTCGCGATTGTGGCTCGAGGAGAGATCTTTGTTGTATCGACATTGACCGGTGACTCACGTCGATTGACGAATACACCTCAAGCAGAAAGAAACATTTCGTTTTCTAGTGATGGGACGACACTACTTTATGACTCTGAGCGAAAAGGGAATTGGGATTTATTTTCAAGTCATATAAGCGACCAAGATAAGAGCTTTCTCACCGCCAGTCAGATAACAGAACAACAACTTACGGACACGCCGGTTGATGAGACCCAACCTATGCTGTCGCACGACGACAAACGTATTGCATACAGAGAATCGAGAAATACCTTAAAAGTGATGACGATAGAAGGCGGCGCCACAACGACGCTTCTTAACAGCCACTCTATGTACTCCTATGACGATGACGATTGGAGTTATCAGTGGTCTCCAGACGACCAATATATCGTCTCTCGTGATGGTAGTCTCTTAAGTGCCACTAATATTGTCCTACTTGATAGCACTGGTGAGGACAAACCCATTACTTTGAGCTATAGCGGCTTTAAGCAGTTCTCGCCGAAGTTCTCCAATGATGGGAAAATTGTTTACTGGAATTCAGACAAAGAAAGTTTGACAGAGTTAGACGGAAATACGGTTAATCGTGATGTATATGCCGTTACTCTGAATAAACAAACGGAAGTGAACCTGGGATTGTCACAAGATCAAGCTTGGTTATTGAAACATGACGAAAAGGGATCTAAAAAAGAAGAGACAACTACGGTCGATATCAATGATCTTCAAGACAGAATCCACCGTTTGACGCCTTATTCCATGACGATCATCGCGAGCTACCTCTCTTCAGATAACACTAAAATCGTCGTTGCTAATCAACGAGATAATACTATCGAATTTGTGCATATAAACCTTATCACAGGTGAGCACAAAGTGATGTTCACACGCTCTGCGAATGACATCCAAACAATGATTGTAACACCTGACAGTTCATCCTTAATGCTTGCTGGTCATGGACAGCTCGAGAAAATCAATCTGGCTAATGGTAACAGTGATGTCATTCATTTTAGGTTGGATGCCGAATATGACTTTGTAAAAGAAACACAATACATCTTTGACCATGTCTGGCGTCTTGCCAAGACTAAATTCTACGACAAGAACTTGCATGGTGTGGATTGGAATTGGTACAGAGACGCTTATGCAAAACACTTACAAAGCATACATAATTATCCCGATTTTGCTCAATTGTTAAGTGAGTTGGCTGGGGAGCTACATGCATCCCATACTGGTTCTATGTATAAGGGCCATCCAAGGAACTGGGAATCGCCAGCGTCACTTGGCATTATTTACGATGACAAATATCAAGGGAAAGGTGTAAGAGTTCGCAGCGTGTTACTTGGAGGCCCTGCAGATTTACCCAATCATACGATTAAAGCGGGCAGCATTATTTACTCGGTTGACGGTGTAGATATTCTACCCGGACACGATATCTATCCATTGCTTAATAATCGAGAAGGTAAGGTAACTCGACTGTCCGTTCTTACGCCCGGGAATAAAAAAACGAAATCAGTCGTCGTTAAGCCGATCTCGTTGTCTGACAGCGCAGCGCTTTCGTATAAACGTTGGGTGAAGGAGCGTGAACAACTGACCGATAAGTTGTCTAATGGGCGTCTAGGTTATATTCATATCAGCGAAATGGGTAACAACTCATACCGTCACCTTGTCAACAAGTTGTTTGGTCAATACCGAGATAAAGAAGCCCTCGTGATCGACGTCAGATACAACATCGGAGGAGACTTACACGATCAAGTGATGGATGTATTATCGGGTGTAAGACACAGTTCAACGGTATCGAGAGATGGCTATTCAGTCGGCGCTTTCCCACTTCGTCGTTGGGCAAAACCGAGTATTATGTTAGCAAATGCATCAAGTTACTCTGATGGTTCAATTGTGCCCTACTTTTATCAGAAAGAAGGTATCGGAAAATTGGTCGGGGAACGTGTGCCGGGAACGGGTACTTACGTGCTCAGAGAAACTCAGCAAGAACCATTGTTAAATTTCGGTGTGCCACAACTCGGTTTTAAAACCGATCAAGGTAAGTGGTTTGAGAACAATGAAGTCAATCCCGATATTTTGGTCTATAACTCACCTGACGATGTCGCTTCTAACCGAGATCACCAATTAAGTGTCGCTATTAAGGCGCTGTTGGCTAGTCTGAAATGATATAAAGCTCTTATCTAAGGCTCTTTTAGGAGCCTTATTTACTTTTCAATCTATTTATATCGAATTTGAATACACCAAAGGTGAAGAATGAACAAACTATCCTCAACTCCACGAGTAAAAATAAGCCATAGCCCAACTCCCTTAGAGTTTTTACCACGTATATCTGAAAAACTCGGGTGCCAGCTACACATAAAGCGCGATGATTGCACAGGGCTTGCGGGCGGAGGGAATAAAGCCCGTAAGCTAGAGTACCTTATCGCTGATGCACAGAAAAATGGCGCCGATACTTTGGTCACCGTAGGCGGTTTTCAGTCAAACCACGCTCGGCAAACAGCGGCTTGTGCTGCAAAATTTGGCTTTGGCTGTGAGTTGGTATTGGAAGATGTTAATGGCACACCAAAAGCAGATTATTACAACAACGGAAATATGCTCTTAGACAGAATCCTTGGGGCAAATATCCATTCAGTACCTGAAGGCGGTGATGCTAATGCGTTTGCCTTGCATTTGATGGAAGAGTTAAAAACACAAGGCCGCAAACCCTATTTTGTGCCTCTTGGGGGATCTAACGTCATTGGCAGCTTGGGTTATGTTCGCTGTGCTCAGGAAATATTGGCACAAATTAACCAGCAAGAATTACACATCGACCAAATAATTTTGGCGACGGGGAGCGCCGGAACCCAAGCCGGTCTACTCGCAGGGTTGATAGCTTCCGGCTCAGATATTCCTGTGTTAGGGATCACTGTAAGCCGCGCACAAGAAGAGCAGAACGCCCTAGTCGACCGATTACTCAGAGAGACGTTAGCTTATCTTGAATTAGATACGGACCTAGCCAACGGACGAGTGAGCACAAATAGTCAATATTACGGTTTAAGCTATGGGGTGGTCACTCCAGCGATGGTCGAAGCCGTTAATCTTTGCGCCCACCTAGAAGGGATATTACTCGACCCAGTCTACACTGGCAAAGCGATGGCAGGGTTAATTAATTTAGTAGAAAAAGGGGAAATAAAAGCCGGCAGTCATCCACTGTTTTTGCATACCGGAGGTAATCAAGGGCTATTTGGTTATAGAGAAGCTTTCGATTAAATAGATTCGCATCAGCAGTTTTGGACATTGAGTTAAGTGAGTACAACCACCAACGAGGTGAACCGTGACAAGCAAGAACAAAAACGTATTGTCCATTCTTCTGAATTTACCGCAGAAGCCCTGAAGCTAGCAGAGAAAGTGGAAGTAACTGCGACAGTGAGGTATCCCAGCTCTACGTTTGGCGTAAGGCCTCGAAGAAAGAACCCGTGCCAATACACGTCTATGGGAAAAATCTAGCTGCCGAATTCGCTAAGAGATTGATACCAAGGTCAAGGCGGCGTTTGACTGCAGCAAAGGCCGAGATCACGCAAGACGAGATGCGCCAAGCGATCTTCGAATACATAGTGGTTGATTATAATCGGACGAGAAGGCACCGTTCTCTGGGTATCTAAGCTCAATTAGCTCTGAACAACAAAATGCCGCTTAATGATATATCCAGTCTGGCTGAAGCGAATCCAACATGGGACTCGCTCTGCATTCACTGTAATCAACTAAATGACACAAATACATCCGTTGGGAATGTACCGGACGAGACCTGAGCTTGCCCCCCAACAATGATATTTGCGTGTTCTTCATCATCAAGATGATAAGGTAAGTGGTTCTCAGGTAAACGCTTATCAGCAAACCAGTAACCAAATCCTTGATCAAGCCATAACGTCACTTGCTTGCCGTTATCAAAAGATAAAACGAGCGTTCGCGAGTGAGGCAGTTTGTATTTTGAGGTCGTTTTAAACCTCATCTTTGCGACCGAACTTTCAAATGCCAAACCGACGACCTTATCACGAGAGTCATCATCTAAAAAATTGTCTTGAACTGTTGTCGGTTTGTAACTTCTACTTAGTTCTCCGGTATGGATTTCCACTTGGCAGCTTTTGTAATGTTCACCTAAAAACCTCAAGGTATTAAAACATAGAGAAACAGGTAACGTTGCGACCAGATAACGATCACAGTACGTTGCCGATTCAATAACTTGCTCTTGCATCAGCGCCATTAATTTAGGTGAACGATGGAATACAAGAGTCCAAAACTTCAATCCGAAGTCAGAAGCTTTTCCATCCAACTCATCATCAATCACTATTTTCTCGACATCAGAACTTTGGTGTAAACGTGTAGAATCAAAGTCCACCAACTCACCTAAAGATCCAATACCAATCACTAAAGTTTCATGGTCATCGTTACGGACTCCCCATTGATAGCAATATGATTCATTAGCCACCGATGCTAACACCTGATGACCGGCATGATCATTCAGTAGTTTGCTCATTAGCTTCACATTTGGGTGGTTCTGATACCAAGACAACGTCACTTTTTGCTCAAGTGACAATTCCTGCACTTGAACCTCTGTCAATATCAAGTTGACCTTTCGCTCGGCAACCCAGCGACTAAATACTTGATACAGTTGCCAATCGCCTAAATCGCTTAATTGACTTATAGGAAGCTCAACATAGAGATCTGCGTCATCATGTTTAGCCAACGTTTTCTCTATTGCGATCATTAACGGACGTAGTTCGCGCCTATTGTGATGGTCGAACAATTCATATTCCACTGGCAAGCTAAGATTGTTAAAAAACCCGTTGCTCAAATAAGTAGCCACTTTCCTTCTATCAAGTAAATCAAGGACATGTTGAGTCGAATAATCCACTAAACAACGATGACAGGCCTTGTCACAGTGGCAGCTAGATGCAACCTTCTTTGCTCCTTGCAATAACTCAACAACATACTCAGAAGCTTGAATTGAAAAACCTGCACCGCCAGCTGCATTGTCAAACAACACGATAGCTTGTACTTCTCGTCCCTCATGATTCACAGGCTTCGTTGTACAGCCAATTTCATCATTATTAATACCAAGCTTTTCCGCTAACTGGTTTCGTATCAACACAGCAATTGAACGAGCAATACTTCTCTCTACTAACGGTTTACCCAGCTCATCAAATAACAATAACTCGAACACGTCGGTATAGGTACTATGACCCAACTTTAGCGGACCTTTTACAGTGAACTCTCTGTCGTTACCGCCACATAGAACTTCGCTTGAGCTGGTTAAGTGCCCCTTACCACCTCGTAAGCGAGTGTGCCCCATCAACACTTCTTTTGGTGACTTATCTCCACCTTCGGGCATAGCTTCCATACGACCACATTCTAAGCAAAGCGCGTACCCTTGGTTAACGGGTCCTGCACTGTAATAATAAACATGGCCATTATGGCTTGAACGGTATGATGCTCCAGGGTTTACACTCACCTCATGCCACTCGGAACCATCTACCGTCACCCAAGGGTCATTGAAAGGCACATGATTCAGACGCGAGATATCGTTATGAGGCTCATCTCTAATATCGACCGAAAAACTTGCTGGCTGAATGTAAGGGTGAATACGATCTTTTGTTTTCTCGTCACTAAAATTGAACTCATTACCACAACATTCACACTGCTCTGGTCTTAACAACGAAGTATTACTGGCACCACACTTGTCGCAACGCCATGCCCACCTTAACGCTTGTATCTCTTTTACTTGATCAACAGTTGCAGGACTATGCCAGTTCAACAACACCCCTTTCGACTGATAAACACGTCCATCAATCACAACATCATTACCCGGGGCATAATCGCGAATAGCGACTGAAAGATCTCTAGACGGGAAGCCAGCAGCGCTATATAGGTTATCTTTACGGGATGTATTATCGCTAATTTGATCCTGTCTCATCTTGATATAGCGTTTTCGTCTTTCGATCACTTTGACATGATCTGTATTTAACGACACCACATCCGTAGGGAATCCGTATCCGGGTAAGAACCCTTTACGAGCTAGCTCAGAAAGTAAGAACTCCCCCTCTAAGCGTTGAATTTGGCTTTCTACTGCTGCTTGTGCTGTTGATAGCGAGTTAGGGTTCTCTTCTAAACTTATAGATTGTTCTTTTAGCAATCGATGCTCAACGGACCAACGCTCGACAATGCGCTTCATATGCTTAGCAGACGCATCTAGAATTTCGATACGTGATGTTGCATCAAGAGAGGTTCGACGTAACAAAGTATCCAACCCATCTAGTACAAGATCTAATGCACCATTTACACACCAATCGACAAACTGATCAGCTTGAGAAGCTGTCGATTCATGATCAGATTTGAAGAAATTGCCGCAATTCAATTTCAAGGAGTTCTCTGACTTCACCACTTGATTTAAAAATGTTGAAAGGAGTAACGAATTCACATGACGACGAACAATGTAGTCACTTGATAACGATACATTCGGTACTTTAATTTCTGTATCAAATGCCCAACGAGTATTCGAGAAGATATGCTCTCCATGCGGAGTAGATTTGCATAACGTAAGTGCAATCGATTTTGTTTCTCCACGACGGCCAGCACGACCTGCACGTTGCAAGTAGTTCGCAGGGTTAGGCGGCGCATTATTCATCGCGACTACCGATATACCACCAATATCTACACCCATTTCCATCGTCGTAGAACAGCTTAAAACGTTTATTTTCCCTTCTTTAAATTCTTTTTCATACTCACGCAGCTGGCTTGCCTTAAGCTGCGCAGAGTGCTCAGCTACTCTAAAGTAAGGAGTACGTTCGACAACACGGTCAGCTATATCCGACCACGCATTTTCTTTGCGTACATCAATTAGATCTGGCTGCTCTTGCCAATCTCTGACTTTGTTTAGATCAACCGTTTCTCCACTTTCAGGATCGCGGCCAAATGGGAACGGATAACTTGGGGTAGATATCTGTTTACACAAATGCTCAGTACGATCCCCAGATAAGTTCAGATATGGAGTCACCCCTAGCAATGGTTTATCTATGATTTTTTGGGTATGAGGACATTGATACTTATCTGCAACTAAAGAGAAACTCACTTGTTGCTCAAGCTCTAAACGATAACCATCACCGCTCGGTGTCAACACTGACGACTGCAGAGCCATCCACGCTTGGCGTAAAATTTCGTTAATATCTGCACGTCTATCCGAATCCTCCAACTCTATATTCAGAGCCGTCGCAAGCAACCTAGCTAACCTTGGTTGTCGTGGCCCATTACGCCTGATTTTTGGCCATGCCTCCACATTCCAAATATGGGTAGGTTCATCTTGCCCTACTAAGAAAGCTGGCGAATATTTAGCCCCTATCCAGTTAATTTGCTCATCCGTCAACCTCACAGCTTTCATGCTTCGTACATGAAAATTCACACAAACAGTTAGGAAATTAACCCACTCTGCACGCGCTTTTTCAGCAGTATCAAAATGTCTCAACCATTCACTAGGAGCTGAACTCTCCTTTTTGGCTAAACCTGGATATTCCATGCAGACCAAGCCCATGGTTTCGAGTGTGTTCTGTCTTTTAGGGCGGCTATTAAATTCTCGTAACAACAGTAAACGAGCCAGTAATTTTGGATTAGCAATCATATCCATTCGGTCATCGAAGTGCTCGTAGAACCTTTTGATCCACAGTTTTACTTCTTTCTGTTCTGCTAAGAACTCTTCGACTTCTTGCCAAGTCACCATGACAAAATTATTACCTGTTGTTAATTCGGCAATTTCACACTCGATAGCTTCAATATCCTCTGGCTCATCCATACTTATTGCGATCTTAAGCATTCGTTGTAGTCGGTTGAGCTTCTTTTCATCCTCAGGAGTCATTTCGCTCGTTCTCAGAGCTTTATCCAAGATCAAATGATAAATAGTTGAACGCAAAAACTGCCTTTCAGAATCTTGTTGTGACTTGGCAGAAAAACGAGCGGTACCTTGACGGCTATCGGTGAAAGTAATCATGCGACGGCCGTTCCAAGGACCTTTCAACTGCTCTTTCTTACCGTCTTGGCAATATTCCAATAGTGTAGGGATCACCGTCGACAGCATAAACGGGGCACCATTTCTGAAGTGACGGTAGAACTCGAAATTCTTAATTTTAGTATGCTGACAGCATGGACAGCGCACAGACAAAGCACCGTCACTTTTACGATACCCTTCGACTCGATGGATTAAATGTGCCCCTGGAACTTTAGCGGTTTTTACATCTCTCTGGTTATTAATCCAGTATTCACCGGTTTCTTCAAAACTTAACGGAGAGATAAGAGCAAAGCGACCATACTCCTCGGCAGTTTCTTCATCATCTTCGATCGTGAGATCTTCTTCTCCAACAAGGTCCAAGGCAAAGTCATCAATCGATGAATCTGGTTTTGTTAGTTGTAGCTGAGTATGGCTGGTCTCTGAGTCTGTTCTTTCAGTCGCCGCCAATAAGCTAGTTCCGCAACCATTACAGCTAACCATTTCAAATATCGGTGAACCACACGAGCATTTCTCACGGCGTGACATATGAACCATACCAAATCGCCAATCAATCGACTCTAAAGGGGTACCTACCTTTGCCGAGCAATCTGAATTTGAGCAAGCCCAAAGCCCACCAGCAACTCTGTGGAACAAATGTAGTCTAAACGGAATAAATGCATCTCCATCTGCGTTCTTTGTCGAAGCACAGATATCAAGCCATTGAAGTGAGTCTTGTTCTGATAACGGTTCCTCAGTTGCAGACAATAGCTTCCCTATTTCGCTCAACGTCATTCTGTTATCGGTTGAACTCAGGTGCTGCCTTAACGTTCTTAACGGCGGTAAGCTTTGTAATACATCGTAACGTTCTATCTCGCTCGTTATGCTTGAAACACTATCAAGGTTCATCGCCTTGATTTGCTCCAGTTCCATCAGCGGTTTGATTTCACGCTCGCCTTTCACTAAATGAACTTGAGTGATATCGACACCTGCTACATCAGCCAAAAACGCTTTTAAATCCGCGTCAGAGTCCTTTCCACCAATCGTGGCAGAAGTAGCGACGAATCTCACTTGATCTGGCGTGACACCAAAACCATGCATTACACGTCGAAGCAACAAGGACAATTCAGCAGCTTGAGAACCGATATAGGTGTGAGCTTCATCTAAAACGATCCAACGCAGTTTGCCTTTAGAACGGTTCAAAATATTCGCGTCTTTTTGGCGAACCAACATGTACTCCAACATCGTAGAGTTGGTCACCAGTATTTGAGCTGGGTTTTCTCTCAACTCCTTTCGAGAAAGCTGTTCATTTGGGTGCTTTATTCGTTCTGCAGCGCTTACTGATTCGGGCGTATCACCATTAAACAGGCTGAATTTAACTTGATCACCCAACTGGTGAGTCCATGCCGTTAAACGCTCTCTCTGACTGTTAATTAGTGCATTGAGTGGATATAAGAACAAAGCCTCAACGCCATCAGGCTTGCTGTTGCGTTCTACAATGTCATTCAGAATTGGCACTAAGAAACACTCTGTCTTACCAGAACCCGTACCACTACTGACAATTACAGACTTAGGAGATGGCTCCAATAGATGAGACCATGCTTCATGTTGATGGGAATACGGGTACCAACTGCTATCAAAAAGGTAGTCTTCTTTAAGCTCTTTCGGTGGATTTGCCATTGCGTTTACAATCGAGCTGTTTAACAACCCACCCGATAGGTCTCGCATGCTTTGAGTATGCGGTTTCCAGCCAAAGGTGGCTTCAAATACAGGGTCAGCAAGAAACGCCCCCTCTTTACCTGGGGATTGAGAAAACGACTGCCACAAGAATTCACGTAAAGGCTTAGATCGCAAACCAAATTGCCCTAAAGTCGCGCGCGCTGCTCGTTTAGTCAGTTGGTCAACTAAAGACTCAAAATATTGCATGGTTGGTTTACCTTATTTAGCTATTCACTAGGCCGAAAATCATTTTATGTGTAAGAGCGAACACTTGTTCAAAGTAGTCAGGGTCGAAGCTGTTGTATTGTCTCATCGCATGTACCACCTCTGGTGTCATTCTCAGCGATGCATAGCCACAAGTGGACAAAGCAAGCAATACGGGTGCGTTCATCACGTTATTACGGTAGAGATCTTTAGTCGTGAAGCACACCTCTGCTAATGGTGGTTTAACTGCCTTAATTGAACTCTTAAATATGTGGTCCGAAAATTCGCATGGCCAATGAGATTCATTGTATTGGTTATTCAATGAATTTCGCAGGTCAAACAATTGCTGAATGTAAGCGGCAGGATTAAGCGAAGGTTTCTCTCGATTGGCATCGATTTTATGCATTAAAAGGTTCTTGAGGCTTTGTAAGCCGTGGTATCGAGCCACTAATTCGTCTAATTTTGATTCAATTTGACCGCAGATAATGTCCGAAAAGTCGTTGCCGTAAACCTCGATACGTGACGCATAGAAAGCGCTCACTACCGCGATCGCATCTGGAGCTTTAATTGAGTGCCATAAGAAAGGAAACTGCTGACTAAACTGCCAAATACGCTCGGCTTCTTTCTTATTTGCACTTAACAGCATCGCAAGCATAAATTCGGGCTTAGTGATTGCACCTCTCCACAGGTCAAACGTCGTAAGCGGAACACTATCAAAGGCCAACAAGGCTTTAATGTACTTCCATTCAGGCGCACTAAATTCTGTCGCCAACTGACCGCAAACCACCGAGAACTTATCTAGCCGATCTTTACGAGCCCCAATAGATGCCGCTTCTTCTAGTCGATTGCTCGGCGACGATAACAGCTCAAGGTCTTTACTCCACATCAAAGGTCTTACACCCTGCTCGGCTTCGTCAGCATAGATAAGCCAAGCACCAGGCGAAGCGTCTTCTTCAGGGAAGTACCACTGTTCGTCATTCTTAATTAAAGTAATCGGCGCATAAGTTGGGTTATCCAAAGGCACCATCGAAAGTGTGCCCATGAAGCTATCGTTGTCGATTTCAATCGTGCCTTTTGCTCTGTTAGGAGTCAGCGCATTACTGTATGCATTCACACTAAAATTGAAAATGGTATGTGCATTGTCCAGCACCGATACCTTAACACTTGCATCTAATGAAGATGATAGCGCCAGCAGGGACTCAATATCCTCTTTCAATGTTGCTAAAGAAAAACCGGTAGATAAAACGTCACCTTTTGGCAAAGACCGCTTCACGTAAGCCGACTTAGAAAAAGCGCCATAAATATCCCTAGCGAGCAGCTTAAACTCCACCTCTAGCGAATCACTGACGCCATAACCGAATAGCTCATAGCGATTAAGCGTATCGACTAAAATTACTTCAGCATTACGAACCAGTTCTCCCTTCGAACTGATCAAGCAAATACCTTTAGCGGGGAATGGCAATGTTATCGACAACGACTTCGCTTGGTCTTGCCACCACACCACAACATCAACTCGTGCAGGTGGCTGGGCTTGATGACTGAGCATATCCAAAGTACGTTTAGCGGCATTCTGTTCTTGCTGGATATGAGATAGCACCGAGCCCGGCAGGACATCGACTTGATCTGGCTCTTTTAACGCGATAGATGGCAGTGGCTTATTAGAATAAAAGCTAATTTGACCAATTTGTACCGTGTGGCTCGGTTGAAATTCAATAGAAAAATCGTCCGGTAGCAAACCTACGGTAAAACGCTTAACCGGTTTATTATTTTCGAACCAAGCAATATCAACCTTACCAAAAGGTACCGTATTCATTGACTGCCATTGCTCAAGCATTGTATTGCGCCAACGAAGCTGAGTATTGGGAATTGCTGATTGCTGACCATTTTCATCAATGGCGACTAAGCTAGGAACACCAATAAAGCACTTACTTGGATTCGTTTGATAAGGAACAGGCTGACCAACCAAATTGAACTCAAGAGGTTGCACACCTTCTCGGTCAAGTGACACACAATATTCGTCAAAATAAAATTCAGCCTCTGTTTGAGTATTAACATCATAAAGGACACGGCCATTGATGTGACCTATCGTAACAAGTGTGGGATGTGACAAGTGCGCAGGCACTGAAACCAAAGCGTTCGCTTCTGCACATTCGACATCTCCTGAACCTTTCAGTAACCACTCATCATTCTGTTGTGTGAACACCCAAGGTTCATCGGCATCAACTCCCGCGCCACCAAGCACTGGAGCGTACCATTCATTACCAAGGTCATCCGTTGCTTTTAACTGTATGTCGCAGTTAAACCACTCAATGGGAAGAGACTGAGTATAAACATCCAGTAAATAATGCTCAGAGTCCGCGCCACGTTTGAATGCCTTTGCCAGTAAAAGGCTCTTGCTGCCAACCGCAAACAGGTTTATGCGGTCAGGCAAATTCACGCTACTAAACAGTTGCTGTAAGAACTTAACATTAAGACGAGACTTGAGTGTGATATCAATTTGGTTCTGCCACTGATAATCGTCATCCGATGCCGACATATCCATCATTGAGGCATAATGAGAATAAGATTTACGAAGAGAACGAAGAATCTTAATAGAGTTTGGTAAACGACGTTGCACCTCAACAGCAAGACCAAGCGCATTACCCAATAAAGTTCGTGCGGCTTCAGGTTCCATGTTCAATGGTAACCCCTGCAACCAATTAGCATCAACCGTATTCAAGTAATGAAGCGGGTCGTCTTGCTCGTCTAACTCATGTTTATCGACCAGATAATAAATGGATTCAGCAACTTGGGCGACAATGCTATAAACCGTCTCATCACGATATGACGCCGCAATATAATGCGCATGTGCTTTAGCAACAGATACCGCACTTAACCGTGAGTTAGCAAATTGACCATAATCTTGAATCACTTGTTCGAAGTAATGGGCAAGCCTGCTATTTGGATCTTGAATAAGCGTTTGTGGCAAGCCCCCTTCAACCGCCACAGTGCCAAGTAACATGCGTCCCTTATTATTACTTAATACCTTTCGTCCCCAGAAGCTTAACCCCTTAACAACTATCTCACTTCTTTGAGCGGGTGAAATTGCGTTGGCCTGTAAGCCGAGAGACTCCAATACAGGTTCCCAAGCCCAAATACCGCCTTGAAAAGACGTACGCCACCACTCCGCCGCATACAATACAAAACACCCTGCCCACTCCCTTGTCGGCTTATTCGAATAGGTGTGAATGCCATTAATCTCTAAGCTTGCAATCAGCGACTGCTTAAGTAACTCAAACTCCAATGCCGTCACTTTATAACTATAAACAGGTTGAGCATTTGGTTTGGTCAACTCTCTCGCATTAAGAATTGAAGAGAGGACATTTCTGTATGTTTGCATGATGAACCCTGACGTAGGTGGCGCTTTTTTGTGCGCTCGATTTAAACCTATTGTTATAATTGGGAATTTAATAGAAAAATGACGTACGTAAGCTTACGAAAGCAATGCCTTGCGCGAAAATCGAACGGGCCACTCTATGTTTGAATCGCCCGTTAATGAG
>NZ_JAKJSY010000091.1:0-16256 GCF_050337445.1 Vibrio minamisatsumaniensis
GTGATAAATATATTATCCATGTAAGGATAGCACCCAAGCCAAAGATGCCAATGGTTTCAATTCAACATTAAAACGGCCAACACCGTTCTCAATATTGAGCACTTGTTGCGCTATGCCTTCAATCTGCTCATCAAGTAAGTAATTGCCATCAACTCGTTTGAGTTTTTGAATGACGTCATGTGAAATCTCTATTTGAATACTTTCTGTGGCGTGCTGGCTGAAATTTACCGCAACGATGGTGAGTTCTTGGTCGTTATAGCGTAGGAAGGCGTATACCGAATCGCTTAAGTTATTGCTCTGGTGTAAGTCTCGGTAGTCACCCGTCATCGATGAATGCGCTAGCGAAAAATTCATTACCTTTCTGTAGAAGCATCGGAGCTGTTTTTCGCTATCGTTCAGTAACCCGCCATCAAATGCACCGTGGTTCATCCATTTTTGGTGCTGTGGGACGCCGATGTAGTCAAAGATGGATGTACGCGAGGGTTGTCCAAAGCCTGCATTGTCCGCCCCCGGTTCTCCAACTTCTTGCCCAAAGTAGATCATGGTTGGAGAACTGCTCAATAACGCGCTGACTAGCATCGCAGGCTTTGCGACATGTGGATTGCCAACAAACTCGGGAGAAGCGATGCGCTGCTCATCATGATTGTCCAAGAAGTGCAGCATGTGGTGCTCAATGTCCATCAGTCGATGTTGGATCTCAGGGATGATGGCTGTTGAAGCTTTGCCCTGCATGATGGCTTTGAGGCCGTCGTATAGGTCAACCTTGTCATATAAGTAGTCCATTTTGCCTAGGTGAATATAGTCTCGGTATAAGTCTGGCTGATACACCTCTGCCATTAGCAAAGCCTCCGGGGTGTGCATCTTTATCGAGGCGTTAAGGTAGCTCCAAAACTCGACAGGCACCATTTCAGCCATGTCGTAGCGAAAGCCGTCAACGCCTTTGGCTAACCAGAATAAGGCGATGTCTCGGAATTTAACCCAAGAGTTAGGTACCGTTACTGATTCCCAGAAATGATAATGATCGCGGTAATCACGCTGGGCATAGTTTTTGGGTAGCTCAGGAAAGTCTTTTGTGCCGTCAGGGCGTACACCGTAATTTATTTTCACGGTTTCATACCAATCGTCGAAATCCGGTTTCGCTAAGCGTGAGCCGTTTCCTGTCCATTTGGCGGGCACTTCGATAAACGGTGAACGTAGGTTAGGGTGCGACTCACCACCAAGCGGTGTAAAAGCTGGCTCTATCTCCGGCAGTTCAAAGGTGCTGTTGGGGATGTAGTAGAAGTTATTGTCTTTGTGGTATGCCTGCGTAGTGTCATCGTGAGTCCCAAAGTCACTGACGCCTTCAGGATTATTTAACCCTATATAATGACGTGCAACGTGGTTAGGAACGATATCGATGATCACTTTTAAGCCGTTGTTGTGGCTTCTTTTGATTAATGCCTCAAACTCTTCTACACCTTGCTCAGGATGATCGGCGAGATCTGGGTTGACGGAGTAGTAATCTTTAACCGCATAAGGTGAGCCTGCGCGGCCTTTCACTACGCTCGGATGATCGTCTGAGATCCCGATGTGTTTGTAATCATTGATGACGGCGTGATGTGGCACTCCGGTATACCAAATATGAGTCATGCCGAGTTTGCGGATTTCAGACAGCGCTTTGTCGGTAAAGTCACTGAACTTGCCGACGCCATTTTGCTCGATTGTGCCCCATGGAATAGGTTGGGTGTTTTTATTGCCAAATAAACGCGTAAAAACTTGGTAGATGGCGTATTTTTGGTTGTACATATTTATAATTCCTTTAACTTCCATCCTGTTATGTCAGGATGAAAGGGCTGGTGTATTTTTGGCAGGCTAACTGAATTGCAATATGCTTTACTCATCCTTATTCAAATTTTCAGGGCGTAATTGCTACAGTATGTGAGCTGTTACTCAAAAGGAGTCGACGTTGTCTTCATCTATTCAAATCGTTATCACTTATTTGGTTCTGGTGGCGGGATCTATGTTGTTTGCTGAAAGTTCTAAAACGCTGCTGGTGTGGTATCTCGTTATTGGTGTGGTAACGTTTTTGGTGTACGCAAAGGATAAGCGAGCCGCGATCAAAGGCAATTGGCGTGTGCCAGAGAAAACCCTGCATATTTTTTCTGTTGTTGGTGGTTGGCTAGGGGCGCTGATCGCTCAAGATACGTTGCGACATAAAACGCAGAAGCAGCCGTTCAGAGCTATCTATTGGGTGACAGTGGTAGTCAATGTTGCAGCGTTTGTATGGACCTTAACACCGAGTGGGCAGGTGATGTTTGGTCGTTGGGTGAGTGATATGATTGGGTATTTTTAACGAATGTGATGGCCAGTATTTGTCTACTCGCCATCAATCGGTAATATGGGTCGGTTAGAGCATCGGAATCGTTGATGCTAGAAGCAAGCACGCCATACCGTAGTTGAAGCTTTTGATGCGGATGGGGGTTGTTAACCAGTGTTGCAGCTGTTTACCTGCCGCCGTCCAGAAGGTCACTGACGGTAAGTTCGCGAGCGTGAAGATACCTGCGATGATCGCAAGCTCCCACCACGAACTGCCGCTGCTATAAACGGAGAACGCAGTCAGCGCCATCGACCAACCTTTCGGATTCACCCACTGAAAACTTGCAGCGCCGATGAAGGTCATTGGCTTGTAAGCCTCGGTGCTTTTGGCTTTGCCACTCATGGCTATCTTGATTGCAAGGTACACGAGGTAAGCAAGGCTCAGGTATTTCAGTATTTGGTGCGTCACTGGGTAAGCATTGAAAACACCCATCAAGCCGAAACCAACCAGCAGCAACATGGCTGCAAACCCAAGTGCAATACCTAACATGTGTGGAATGGTTCGGGCAAAGCCAACGTTTGCACCTGATGTCATGAGCATGATGTTATTTGGACCCGGTGTGAAGGTCGAGACAAACGCAAATAAGGCAAGTGCGCTAAGTTGTTCTAAAGGCATAATGGTTCTCCAGCAATAAAATGAACGAAGTGACTGACCGATCATGACTTTCACGTGTTGAGAAACATAGTAGGTGGAAAATGAGGCAATTATGTGCTTTTATTTCATCTATTATCACTAAATGCACAATAATAAGTACTTATGGATAGATTTGACGAAAGGATATTGCAAGAGCTTAAATTGGACGGCAGAATCTCCAATATTGAGCTTTCAGAACGGATTGGTTTGTCGGCTTCAGCAACCCTAAGGCGAGTACAAGATCTCGAGCGCAAAGGTATTATTCAAGGCTACCGTGCAGTTTTGGATAACGGGTTGATGGGTGTCGGTTTTATTGCTTATGTTTCGATTGGTTTATCGAGCCACAGTAAAGCCGCCCAGTTGGAGTTTGAACAACACGTTAGCATGGAAAAAGAGGTGGTGGAGTGCCACAACATTACCGGTGCCAACGAGTACTTGCTCAGGGGCGAAACCAAAGACCTACCAAGCTATAAGAAGTTTCATGCCGATGTCCTTGGGGAATGTGCTCAGGTTCAATCCATCACGACCATGGTTGTGATGGATACCCCCAAAGACGAACGCTAGTCGAGTTTAATTTCTGGAGAGGCACAGTGCCAAATACCAATCAGTTGTTGTTGTTCTTAGATGTGGTTCAACAAGGGTCGTTTACCAAAGCAGCCACCTTGCATGATATGGACAATTCGTCGCTCTCTAAACAGATCAAAAAACTCGAGCAGGATTTAGGTGTACAGCTGCTCAACCGTTCTACACGTTCGTTTTCTTTGACGTCGGCAGGGGAAGATATTCTCGCGCAAACTTATGTGTTGAAAGACACCATCAATCAGATACAAGGCATAGCCGATTCTTACCAGTCCGAGCCCCAAGGCGTGCTGAGAATTACCTCACCAATCTATTTTGGTCAACAATATCTGCAACCTATTATCACTCAGTTCATGAGGCAGTACCCGGATGTTCAGATCGTACTTTCATTAGACGATAAGATCACCAATATCATTGCTGGGCAGTTTGATATTGCGTTTCGCTTCAGTAAGCTTGTTGAATCCAACTTGATTGCCAAGAAAATTGCCGACAGTAACTTCATGCTCGTGGCATCAAACGGTTTTGTGAAGGAGCACGGTGAACCCAAAACGCCGCAAGATCTGCTCGCGCTGCCTGCGGTGATTTATACCAATGGCGATATGACGGTCGACCATCTACGCATCAGTGAAGAGCCGCATGGCAACACCTTCCAGAGCCTAACGATTCGAGGCAACTGTAAGGTGAGTGATGTGCGTACCATGGTGTCTTGTGTGAAAGATGGCTTAGGGTATGGCTTCCTTGATCAATCGAATTTGTATGCCTCAATGAAAGAGCTCGGCTTAGTCACCTTACTTCCGGATTACCCGATTTCTACGACGGATACTGCCATCTACGCGGTGTATCCACACCGCAAGCAGACCAAACTGGTTAAAGAATTCATTACTACGGTTCAAGGTTATATCGGTTCTCCAACCATTTGGGAGAAGATGCAGCAAGGTTAGTTGTTTTTCTAATCGTTCAAACATAAAAAAGGAGCCAGAACGTCGAACGGTCTGGCTCCTTTTTATTCCTCCGGCTATAGCTAATTTACAATGTAAAGCTTAACTATAGCTGGCGCGAACGGCTCATGCTCACTAATACCTATCAATGCTCATGAATCACTTCTTTACCACTCGGATAAGCTTTGGAACCCAGCACATCACCGTCGACTTCTTTACCATAGTAGCCTTGGTGGTTGTGATAACGCTTAGTATTACCTGCAACATCACCTTTGTATCGTGGGTCTTGTGGGCGTTCATGACTATTCACAAATGCAGCCACATCCCAAGCATCTTGAATCGAAAGCTGCTGGCTCTTTCCAAGCGGCATGTTTTCATAGATAAAGTAGGCAGCGGTGTTCACGCGGTGCATACCCGCGCCCCAGTTATACGCGTTTTCGCCCCACAGTGGTGGGAAGTATGAACGGCCGTCTGATCCTTTAATGCCTTCACCATTTTGACCATGGCAGGTTTGACAACTGGTTTGGTAAACCTTTTCGCCACGCGCTATCGATTGCTCTTGTTCAGGGTTTGCAATCTTAGGGTAGCCACGGCCGGCCAGTTTACTGCGGTCATCGATTGGGTATTTGCTTAACAGCTCTTCAGGGAGAGGGAAGCTTTCCGCTTTACCACCGACTTGTAAGTCAGCATCGCTGATCTCAGGAACAGGCGTGTCTTGCATGCCGTTCTTATCTAAGATTCCGCCCATCGCCAGCCAGTATGAATACGCCGTCAGTGCGACCATCTCTTTTGAACCCTCAGCCGGTGGCAGACCATTCATTGAGTAGGTGAAGCAACCTTGGATACGCTCTGCGTAGCTGTTTACTTTGTCGTTCTTGGAACGATACGCAGGGTAGGCCATATACGCACCCCAAAGAGGGGCAGCGTTAGGCTTCATGCCTGCTTGCATGTGGCAATTTACGCAGTTTTGCTCGTTGCCGACGAACGTACCACGCATCTGTTGTGAATCGACAAACAGGGAATAGCCCAGTTTTACTTTGTCGCCAAACTCCCCATCAGGAATATCGACCAAGTCGCGTGGCACCAGATATTTATTATCTTGTGGTTTTTCAACAGCGGGCAGTTCGGTTTGGCGATCGGGCAACTCACCTTCGGCATAAGCGATTCCAGAGGCAAGGGTTGCGGTAATTAGAAGTAATGTTTTCATGCGAGCCCTTTAGTATCGGAAAGATGCGAAGTAGTAAGAGAGGTTTTTTATCTCATCGTCGGTTAACTTGCTGGCGATATTGCCCATCATGTTTAAATCATCACCCTTACGAGTGCCGTTTTTCCAAGCGTTGAGCTGAGTCTGAATGTAGTCGGCATGCTGGCTCGCTAGGCGTGGGAATTTGTCGACACCCATACCACTTGGCCCATGACAGGTTGCACAAGCAGGAATGTTTCGATCCCAATCACCTTGGAAGACAAGTTTACGATACGGGTTATCGATATCGGCTTGTGAGCCGCGTTGTTCTAAATCGGTGAAGTCGTATGAAGGTAGTGAAGCGAAGTATTCAGCAACTTCCCGACGAATCGCAGGATCAGAGACACCATCAGCCATGCCCTTCATGATCGCGCTTTGACGCTCACCACTTGAGAACAGAACAAGCTGTTGTTCGAGGTAATCAGCATTGAGCCCTGCAAGCATAGGGGCGATATCGGGCATGCCTTTCCCGTCGGCTTGGTGGCAGCCACTGCAGGTTTCTGCAGCTTCTGGCATTGGATTGGGTGCTGCTTGTGCAAAACCGGATAAAGAAAGGCTTCCTAGAGCAGCGATGCAAAGCGTTAGAGTTTGAGTTTTTATGTTCAGCTTAATCATGAGGCGTCGCTATTGGTTGTAATGCACGCATTTTCGACATAATTGGTTGTTCGCGCTATTGTGGATTTCCACATTAATTCACTGGGAACTTGAGGTAAGTCTCACATTAATAACCTCAATCACCATGGTGGTATTGATGTGGATTTCGATAGGTGAATCCAACTGCCGTTAACGAAGTGCAAGGGAACTGCCATGTTCGCCTCGGTGTGACTGCTTGTTAAGGCTCTTTATGGCACCGATTGTATAAGCATAGACGCTTAATGGGGCTAGGTGAGAAACTTGCAGGGAAGTGATGTGAAGAATTGATGCTTTGGCGTTGAATAGCTTAAAAAAAGCAGAGCAACCTCGAATGACGAAGTTGCTCTACTGTGCCCGGTCTTGATTTGACTGAAATAGGGGAGCTGTTAACGCCTAGACTTTGTAGATCTTAGCCGGAAGCGCTTGCCTTGCTGCTGCACCCACAACCCAATCCAACATCACACCTTTGCCTTCTCGCGTTGGGTCAATCAAGCCAATATCATTAATGTTAACGCCATCGTTTGACTTCATTTTCACGGGTTGTTGTGTGTCACCGATCCAGTGTGCACGCTCACCGAGTTCTTTATGACCAAAGCCGTGTTCAAAGCCTAATGTGCCCGGTTTGATGCCATCGATCACCATTGCCAATGCATGTGTGGTTGAGCTCGGAGTTTCAATGGCAAACACGTCACCGGTTTTGATTCCCGCAGAAGAAGCGTCTTGCGGGTGGATGTAAACTGGATTTACCCCTTTGATGGATTTTAAGCGTGGTGACAAATTCGATACCGCACTGTGAATGTTGGACTTAAAGTTGGTTAGCGTAAATGGCCACTCTTTTGCTGGGAATTGCTCAGCCAAAGGTGTGCCGTCTGCCAGTTTTTGTGGGTACCATGTCGGGCAACCCATATATTGCTCGCCACTGATGGTATTGCGAGAGGTTCCCAGCTTTTCATTCCAAATAGCCAGTGGCTTGGTCCATTTGTACTTCATGGTTTCATTGGTGTAGGCATTGGTGGCGTCTTCAAAACGGCCGCCACGCGCAAAGATATACGCTACCTTGAGCATCTCTTCAGGCTTGAGCGTTTTGTTCATCACTGGCACTAGGCGTTCGAGACCAGACCAAACAATATCTTCCGCATCGACGTTCGGTACGCCACCTTTGACGAAGGCTAAGTTTGCCGCCGATCGTAGGTAGAAATCTTCAGCGCTATGAATACCATGCCAGTTGCCTTGATTGTCTTTGATTACGTTGTCGCCGAAGCCTCCTAGGCCAAGCGTTTTCGCCACATCAATAAAGAAGTTCTCTAGGTTGATGGCTCGTCCGTCTTGAGTGCGGGAGGTTTTAGGCTCAACAATCGGCCAGCGAGCGGTGATCGCTTTGGTCGCGACACCATGCCACGGAGTTGCCATGCCCCAGCTTTCGTAGGTCACCGTGTCTGGTACGAGGTAATCCGATAAGGCTGTCGTTTCATTAATGAAGGCATCGATAGAGACGATCAAGCCAAGCTGTTTTGGGTCCTTAAGCTTCTCGCCTAATAGGTTGTCTAAACCCGGAACACCATAAAGTGGGTTCGCCATGTGGTTGATCCATGCCTTTGCTCGGTAAGGATAGCCATCAATCGCAGCTGATAAGTGCTCAGTTAAAAGCGGTGCTGAGATTGGGTACCAAGGCGCGCGCGTTGGGTAGGGTGGTTGACCTGCCGCAACACGACGCTTGTATTCACTGGTCTTGTGATATGGGAACTTGCTGCGAGACAAGAACACGCCTTGAGGCTTAGTCTTACCTTTGAACTTAGTAAAATCGTAGCGAGGGCCTGCAACTGAAGTTGGGTAGCCGCCGGCTTTCGCCATCGCACCGCCTTTCATATTGATGTTACCGATCAGCGCGTTCAGCATCAAAATAGAGAACGAGTTGTAGAAGCCGTTGGTGTGCATGTTGCCACCGTGTGTATCGACAACCGCTTTCGTCCCGTAGCTCGTAAAGCGTTTTGCGAGCGCAATAATTTGGTCTTGTGGGATGTCACACTGCTCACTGTAGTAAGCAAGGTCATATTTGAAGGCTTCGTCTTTTAATCTTTGTAGAGAAGATTTAACACGAACAGTCTGGCCATCGATCTCTATGTCTTGATCAACGAATAGTTCCGCTTCATCCACCTGAATATTTGCTGTGAATTGTGACGTTGTTGTATCCAAGACGATAAAGGCATCTTCGTCAGACAGTGGTTCGCCCATTTCGAGTAAACCCATATCCGAAGCACGAAGCATACGCCCATTTTGCGGGTGTGTTTCGTCACTGATCACAAGGTGTGAAGCGTTACACCAGTGTGCAGTGCCTGCATTTTGCATCGCCTGTGCACTTGGACGAGACAAGAAGTCATGATTGTAGCGTTGGTTTTTAATGATCCATTGGATCATACCCAGTACCAATGCTGAATCGGTGCCCGGTTTGATCGGTAGCCAATTGTTGCGATCACCTGCTGCAAGGCTTGAAGAACCTGCTGGAAGGCTTGGTGTGACGATGGTGTAGCTGAGTTTTCCGTTGGTACGAGCCTCAGCCAGTTGTCGTGCTTGGCGCTTAAACGGGTTACCCGCTTGTGCTGGAGACATACCGATGAATAGAATGAACTCGGCGTTATTAAAGTCGGGCTTTAAGTGCGAGAACTTATCTAAGTCATTCATGATCGCGCCAGAACCTGCGCGGAACGCGTAGCCACAGTAAGATCCGTGGTGACCAAAGTTGCGTGTGCCGTAACTGTTAAATGCAAAGCGCTTCAAAATGTCGTCACGGCCTTCATTTCCGGCATTAGTCACCAATAACTGGTTGGCTTTTGGACCGTATTCAGGGTTGTTTGGATCGAGTGGTGTTTCGATATCGCGAATCGAACGTAAACCCTCAACTTCGCCTTCACCGAACAAGTCGCCCCCCTCGGTGATCTCAGAGATAAGTTGCTCGTAGCTGATTGGCTCCCACTTGCCTTCACCACGCTTACCGACGCGTTTCAGTGGCTGAGTGATTCGGTATGGGCTGTTTTGAATCTCTAGCATGCCATTACCACGGGCGCAGGCGGTCGAGCGATTATTGATACCGGATTCACCAGACAAGCCAATGTAGGCATCTTTTACCGGTGTTTTGAACGGGATCTGCTGGTCACTTGATAGCGGGTGATATGGGTTACCTGAAATACGCAAGATCTCGTCATTGCGATTGTCGATGCGTACACGTAAGCCACACAGTGTCCAGCAACCAAAACACATTGAGGGTGCCACGCGTTGGTTTGGATTTGGTGAGATCTTACCTTGCTCATCGACACTGTATTCGGTCTCTAACGAATTACCGTGGTGGATGTGGTTGGTTTTCTTACCTGCGGTGCCGTCGATAGCACCGTGAACGATATGCTTTGTGGTTGTCGCATAACCTGCAGCAAAGGCGCCCACACCACCAGCAGCAAGACCTGTTTTCAAAAATTGACGACGTTTGTTATCCATGGTGATTCCTCAGACTACAAGCTATGTGAGCGGTTAAGTGGTGATGATGTGTTTTGAGCTGATATCGTTTTCGGCCCCGAACGAGTAGACACGATTTCAGAGGCGAACAACGCAAGTGCTAGCCACAGACCACACATGCCAACGATGCCGAGTAATCCTGCGCTACCCATAGGCAGTTCATAAGGGAATGGGCCTACATCAAAACGTGGAATGGTTTGAACTTCCATCATGGTGACCCAGCGTACCGCCCATGCTGAAACCATGGTTGCAAGCGCAACAGCGATAATTCCTAGCTTACTTTGTGATAGGCGTTGCAGTGGCAGAACTAAGATCATGCACAGTAAAATGCTGGTGGTCATGATGCCCAAATTGACGCTCCAAGCGTCGTTCTCATACAGATTCAAGTGATCATGGTTAGATGCCCAAATCGACATGAGAATGATGGCAAGGCCACCCGTTAAGGTAATGGTTCTTTGTACTAGAGCGAGGTCTGTTGGTTTTAAGCTTGGCTTGGTGGATGGCAACAAAGCCCAAATCAATAGGGTTAAACCCGTTGCAGCAAAGAACGCGGTCGTGAACCAAAGCAGCGGAGAAGCCGGTTGATGCCAAAGCGGTCGGCTCGCCAAAATCGCAATCTCGGCGCCTGTATAAAGCGCGATGCTTAGGCCTGATAACGCAGTTGCAGCGGCTAATGCAATCATCACTTTTTTCGATATCTGCCAATGGCCCAGTGTTAACCAAGACAGGCGTTTTAGCAGTGGGTTTTCACTCTCTTTGAGCTGTGCGATGTCATCACGCAGGTAAACCCATGCGGTTGTAACAGCTAACCCAGAGAACAAAGGTAGAAACAGAGATCCTAACGACATCCATGACCAAGGTGTGATGTGAGCGTAGAAATGCCACGCACGTCCCGGTTGGTGCAAATCACCAGTTAAAGCTAATGGCCCAACAATCGCGCCGATGGCCAGCACAAGCACAAGGGCTGAACGGAATTGATGGCTGGTTGAATTTTTGAATATCAGGGCAATCAAAAACAGAATCGCAGCCGCGTACGCTGAGCCGATGTAGAAGAAATACTGAACTGCCCACGGTAGCCAAGCGATCTCTTGAGCGGGAACTAACACCTCAGTGATATTCATGCTGTCTCTCCTTGTTTTCCTAGTGTTGCGATGGCTGAATCTTGTTTGCCAAAGGACGAGTTATCAATGGCGGCTGGATCATAAATCGCAGGCTGACCTTCTATATGGCTAACGAAACGCGCGTTCATGCCGATATAGAAAACATGTGGATTGGTATTTTGCTCTGGCTTCAGTACTTTGATGTCGTCTTGGTTTTCATTGAGTAAGCGGTTGATCTCACTGTTTGGATCTTTAAGGTCACCAATCACACGCGCGCCACCAACACAGGTTTCAACACAAGCGGGCAGTAAGCCGTCTTCAAGGCGGTGTGCACAGAAGGTACATTTGTCAGCGGTAAGGGTGTCGTTATTGATGAATCGAGCGTCGTAAGGACAAGCTTGAATACAGTAAGCACAGGCTACGCAGCGTTCGTTGTCGACCATCACAATGCCGTCTTCACGTTGGAAGGTCGCTTGAACAGGACAAACCTTGATGCAGGGAGCGTTATCACAGTGATTGCACAGGCGAGGCAACATGAACGATTTTACGTTTTGTTGAGCGATTGAACCATCATCAAGGGAGACTTCATATTGTTTTACGGTGGTTCTGAACTGACCAATCGGCGCTTGGTTTTCAACGCTACAGCCAACTGTACACGCCTGACAGCCAACGCATTTACGTAAATCAACCGCCATGGCGTAGCGTTTACCGACTTCGCCTTTGCGGTCAGGTTGGTTGTTATTGCGAATGGCGGTGCTTGCGACTGCAGTGTTGATTCCGGTGATGGGAATGAGCGCAGCACCCGCGGAAACCTTGCCGAACTGGCTGAGAAACCGTCTTTTCAATGAGTCCATGTTGTTACCTATAAATGGGTATTCTATCTATTGGGCTCATTGTTAGCTTTTGGGTGTACGCTGGGTATTGTGGATTTCCACATACCCAGATCAAAGTTGATCTAGAACAAATGTGGTTTTATCAATCTAGCTGTTATGCTTTGTGTAAACGCGCTATTTAACGTGTCGTCAATGCTGTTATTTGAGTGTACATGCCGTCAGTGTGGAGAAAGAGATTTTAGTGACAGTCCGAAACCTAATATTAATCGTTAGCCTCTGGTGGTTGAGCCTAACCGCAGGAATCTGTTTAGCCGCTCAAACGGAGCAAGAGGTTAAAGCGACCAGTGCTGTTGAGTCGGAACAGGTTATTGAGGTCGGTGTACTGGCTATCCGAGGCAAGCGTTCCGCACAGCAGCGTTGGCAGCCGACGATGGATTGGCTGTCGGAGCGCATTCCCGGAAAACACTTTGTCTTGAAACCTTTCAACTTGGAAGAGATGGCCGAAGCGGTAAAAGGTGTTGAGGTCGACTTTGTCATCACCAATCCGGGTCAGGCGGTACGATTAGGTCGTCAATATGACCTCTCTTGGATGGCGACCATGACTAGCCATAATTTCGAAGATCGAAGCATCAGCAATACCCGAAGTATTGGCTCTGCCTTGGTGGTGAGGAGAATGTCACCTTATATCTCGCTCGAACAATTAAGCGGTAAGCCGATTGCGGCCGTCTCTGAAAATGCATTCGGTGGCTATCTAACAATGCGTTATCAAGTGATGCAACAAGGGCTTAATCCCAACCGCTTTTTCTCTAACACCCAATTTTTGGGCTTCCCGATCGACGCCAGTTTGTATCAACTGCGTGAGGGGCATATCGAAGCGGCGGTGGTTCCAGTTTGTTTAGTCGAGAACATGATCAGTGAAGGTTTATTGATCGCGGGGCAATATCGAGTTATCGACAACCAAGCGCCTAAGGGGTTCCGATGCCAAGTGTCTACGCCGTTGTACCCCAATTGGTCGTTTGCCAAAACAGAACGGGCTTCTTCGGCACTGGCCAAACAGATGAGTCAGGTGTTATTTGCGATGCCTAAGAGCAGTGCGCCCGCCATTGCAGCGAATGCATCGGGTTGGACGTCACCGACAAGCCTGCTTCCGATCGATAAACTTTATCAACAACTCGACATGCACCCACTGCAACAACCTTGGTGGAAAGAAGCGCTAATTTGGCTTAAGTTCAATCAACAGTGGGCATGGGCGTTCTTTATTCTGGTGGTGCTATTGAATGCTTACCACTTCTGGTTAGAGTATAAATTTAGCCGCAGTAAAAAGCAGTTGGAATCCACCTTACACCAGTTAAAAAGCAAGAGTGAACAGCTAGAGCATTCTCAACGTATCGCGGTCGTTGGTGAACTTGGAAGTAGCTTAGCACACGAGATCAATCAGCCTTTGGCAGCGATTCGTAACTATAGCGAAGGTGGTTTACTGCGGATTTCGAAGAACAAGCCACTGACAGATATAGAGCCTGTGTTCGAGAAGATTCAGTCTCAAGTGGATCGTGCTGATGCGATTATTCAACGCTTGAGAAACATGATAAAGAAACGCTCATCAAAGAAATCTCAAACGGATATCGAGCAGTTACTAACAGACACCATTGAGCTGCTGCAATTTCGCTTACAGAAGCACAAGATAATCATGGAACGTCATGCTGTTGGGCATCCTATCCAATGGTATGTCGATTCTGTGGGGTTGCAGCAGGTGATAGTAAACTTGATCAACAACGCGACCGATGCGTGTAACGTACAACAGCATCGCCAACAAAGCGCCATGTCTGATATTGATAACAAAAATAGTCAACCCGCGACAATTAAAGTGATTACCGAGTATCAACCGGATAAAATGATGTTGTCGATTATCGATAACGGCACGGGGTTAGAATTCACTGAACAAGAAGTGACTCAAGCTTTTGTGAGCAGCAAAGAAAACGGCTTGGGGTTAGGGCTCGCGATTTGCCAAGATGTGATAGAAGATCACAGTGGGCAAATGGCCATCAAGTCACTGAACCCGCATGGCTGTCATGTTGCGGTGACACTGCCTTTCTCTCTTTCAAATGATTCATAAGGAATCTTGTTATGTCTGAACGCCATCAAAGGCTTCCTGTCTACGTGGTTGATGACGATGAGTCGATGCGCGACTCGTTGGTGTTCCTATTAGAAGAACATGATTTCACCGTGTCAGCTTTTGAAGATGGCCTGAGTTTTTTGGATTCAGTGGATTTGAGTGTGCCGGGGTGTGTGGTGTTAGACAGCCGAATGCCAGAGATGAGAGGCCAGCAAGTTCATGAGTTAATGGTGAAAGCGCAGAGCCCACTGTCGGTGATTTACCTGACAGGCCATGGTGATGTGCCAATGGCGGTCGAAGCCTTACAAGCCGGCGCGGTGAATTTCTTTCAAAAGCCAGTTAAAGGTCGCGAGTTAGCTGAGGCAATCAAGCAAGGGTTAAAGGCTTCGGAAAAGCGCCTACATCTGAACGTGTACCGACAAGCATATGCATCGTTGACCACACGTGAGATAGATATTCTTAAGCAGATCATAGATGGCAAGCGTAACCAAAAGATCGCCGATGAATTATGCATTGCAATGAGAACAGTGGAAGTACACCGAGCCAGTTTGATGAAGAAATTCTCGGCTAAAACGGTCGCTGAGCTTGCTTATGTATATGGTCAATTGACGTAACGATAGTCGGGCGATATTCCTGATAGGAAAACACCGATGTGACTGCTGACTTCTAGGGGGCTGATAAAAGGAACGCTTCATGATTTGTCGGTATTGAAGCAAGATCACACCGTCTATGAGTTGCTGCCCCTAGGCGACTTATCGCAATGTAATCTTGAGATACTGAACGACGGTCATTTTAGGACGGAACGCATTCATCACGGCGCTTCTCCTTGTTATTCGAAACACAACATTCACTAAGGGTTGAACATTCTCTCTGCGTTGAGTCTGGTATCAGCCGAATTAGGTTAAAATATTTTATGAGTACAATGGGAATTGCAATTAGTGCCGCGGCTCTTTCGTTAATACTTGTGGCGGTTTGGCTAGTTTCTTTATCGCTAAAAAAGCAGCGCTTGGAACAAGAACGTAAAGCGCGGGCCGACAGTTATCGAAAAGCGATTGAAAAAGCGCGTATTCAAGAGCAAAAAGAACGCCACTTTAAAGCTGAAACCGGACATGTACCGTCGATTCTGTATTTAGCAAAAGAAGCTGAACGTAACAATATTAAGGAAGCTCTGTA
Organism: Vibrio minamisatsumaniensis; assembly: GCF_050337445.1. Taxonomy (NCBI): domain Bacteria; kingdom Pseudomonadati; phylum Pseudomonadota; class Gammaproteobacteria; order Vibrionales; family Vibrionaceae; genus Vibrio; species Vibrio minamisatsumaniensis. Next base: position 15,106 of record NZ_JAKJSY010000091.1, read on the forward strand.
TTGGTACGACAAAGCGGCACAACTCGATAATATCAATGGTATGTATGGCATTGTGCGCCTGAGTATGAAACGCCAAGATGATCTCGTACTTAGAGAAAAAGCCTGTTTTTGGAAGATTGCGATATCGGCATTGGATAACGATTTGGGTGCGAAGTTTGAGATGGGTAAAGCGCTGGTGCTTGGCCTTGGTACCGATAAAAACATCCTGAAAGGGTATACCTACATTGAAGAATCTGCGATTGGTGGCAATACCGAAGCGATGCTCTATATGGGGGAATGGTGCTTAAACAAAGAAAATCCGGACTATTCAGCTGAAAGTTCAGTTGAGTGGTACCATAAAGCCGCGAAAAATAACAACCTAAATGGCAACATAAAACTGGGTATGAGTTATTTAAACGGTGTTGGTGTTGAGGCTAATCACGGTGAAGCGGTGTATTGGTTTGAAACGGCCGCTGAAAAAAATAATGCAGAAGCGATGTTTTTAGCGGGCGAAGCTTGGATAGATCATGGCGAACAGGGTAATACTATTGCCTATATCTGGCTGTTTTTATCAGCTCATTTTGGTTACACCGATGCCAAACCATTGCGAGACAAAGTCGGCGGCGTACTTGGTGTGGAGACGATAGTAGGATTACAAGCTCTGACTAAGCCAATAATGAATAAGTTGACTCAAGGAGCCATCACTAAACACTCGATCATTAAAGCATTCAACAAGCTCTATAAGCGTCATGTTCCTATTCCCAAGAAGGAGTGTGACATTTCAGATGAAAATTGTGATGAATTCAGTGTCGAGAGCCATGGTCTAAACCGATCATCGGCGAGTGAGCCTGATTCGAAATTCGATTACAGTCAGCTGGCGAGAGCTAGCCAAGAGAGTGATACGACAAAGCAAGACAACACCCCAGAGACAAATTCAGCGGATAAGCCGACAAATGTGAACCGTGGTGCTTTGGACTTTAGTCAGGCGACGGTTGAACCCAGTTGGAAAAATAACCACTAATATCGGGTTAGATTATTGATAAATAGTATGCGCCCCATAATCCCACGGGGCGTTTTAATTTCAGTGTGAGACGTTCCAAGGCAGAAGAGAGTTAATATCAGGCTCTGGCTTTGCCAGTTCTTTCATACATTTGACCATGTAATCGTAGAGT
>NZ_JAKJSY010000092.1:0-14914 GCF_050337445.1 Vibrio minamisatsumaniensis
GTCGCGGCATGCTTAGTTGGTAAAAATGAATCAGTATCATGGATGGCAAAGACTTGAGCCCAATACCGTATCTGTCTTGAAGAAATTGAATATTGTTTTGCTAAGTAGAGAGATGACGTGCCATCTAAGTATTGCTTAGCAATGATACATTTTAGCTCTCGGCTATATTTGGACATAAAAAGACCCCCAATAATTGGTGTCCAACTATTGGGGGTCAGTTCATGTTTGGGCTTTTTGTTTTTCTCTGTACTGTGGCGAGTTTTAATCGGATGACTAGAAAAGATTTTTGTCGCGTACGAGTTCGCGTGGTAAACCGTTCTTCACTCGGTTGCCAACCCACTTACCAAGGCCGATGATTGCGCCGTTGTATTTTACTAGCACTTCGCCTTTGCCTGATAAGTTTTCAGGGCGGACGTCGCGTCCCATGAACCATTCACGAGCGTCTTCGATGCTAAGGTCGACGATGTTAGCTTCATTACCCGTCGCGAGCGTTGTCGCAACTTGGTGTTGCCAGCGATAACCTTTTTTATGGGTTTCAGCGATCTTGATTCCCATACGAGAGAAACGGAACTCACCGATCATAGGTTCTAGCGCTTTAGGAAATAGCCAAACGTCTTTATCTCGGATCCAAACTTGAGTATCGCTTGGCAATTCGATATCGAGAGTATTCACTAGCTGTTCAGCAACGTCTTGCTGAACTTTCTTTGACGCTTTTTCAAATGGGAATTTACCCAGACGTTTTTTAACGTCTGGTGGGGTCACAGACGCGATCTTACGGATACGTGCAACAAAGAAACCTTCCGAGTCATACACCTGTGGGAAGATGTGAAGAAAGCCTTCTTCGGTCGTGGTTGCTTTTGCGTTGTCGAATAGTGATTCAAGAGATTCAAACTCAACCGCATCACCAAAGGTTTCTTTTAGGTGGTGACACACTTGTTGGTTCTCTTCGGTGCTCAAGGTACACGTTGAATAAACCAGCACACCATTAGGCTTGAGAGCATGGAATGCACTTTCAATCAGATCTTTCTGTGTGTTCGCAATATCGACCACTGATTGATACGTCCAGTTTTTCATCGCATCGGCGTCTTTACGAATCGTACCTTCGCCAGAGCAGGGGGCATCTAACAATACGGCATCGAATTGTTCGGGTAGCCAACCTCCGAACACGCGCCCATCAAAATTACTCAGTGCGGCATTACGGACACCACAACGTTCAATATTAGCGTGAAGAACTTTCACACGGCTTGCCGCGTATTCATTAGCAACCAACACGCCACGATTATGCATTAGCGCGGCGATTTGCGTTGTTTTGGAGCCGGGTGCCGCCGCCGTATCGAGCACCGATTGGTAGTCTGCATCAACTTGGAAAAGTGCTGAAGGTGGCATCATAGAGCTGGCTTCTTGGATGTAAAAAAGACCAGACATATGTTCAGCCGTATTGCCTAATGGCGTTTCACTTTCATCTGCGGAAATCCAAAATCCCGTTTCGCACCAAGGCACACTCTCCAGTTCCCAACCTTTGTCTTTCGCACGAATGAGGAAGTCTTCGACACTGATCTTCAATGTGTTGACTCGAATGCTTTTACGCAGTGGCTTTTGACAAGATGCGACAAAAGAAGCCATATCTAGATGACTTGGCATGATCGCTTCGATGTGCGTTAGAAATTCTTCTGGGATATATACGTTAGCGTGCAAAAGGGTATCTCGAATTATTGCATTAATGTTGGGAGTTTAAAGCAAAATGAGGCTGCCCTAAACCATATTTACGGTAAACAACAAAAATGCAGCCTAATGGCTGCATTTTGATGAAGAATTAATCTTGGTGGAACGTCAGGAGGCGCTCTATGGATGAGGAATCGCGGTTCGCCATGATTTCCACTCATCTTCCGCTTTAGGGTAGAGGTAGAAAGACTGATCTTCGCTTGCCAGTGGCTGAAGTTCGCTCGTCGGTGGCGTTGAGAATGTAATGCCCCCTCTTAATAAACTGTCTACCGTACCTGCTTTGATGTTCGCACCAGATAAGCCAATGGAAACATCAACTCCAGACACATTCCAGAAAATGCTATTTGAACGAATCAAATACGCAAACTCCGGTTTTATTTGAATGGTTGAGATAATACGGTCTGCAAACTCGCCCAGATGCACATCGATCACAGAACCGACTTCTAATTCTCGGAACAGAATTGGTGTGCCTTCAGATACCGAGCCTCGCGTTTCGCTTTGTAGCTGGAATATCTTGCCTTCAGGCTGAGCGGGACCTTTACTCAGTTTGAACTTGGTCACTTTATTGCCTTTACCTGGCTCTACCTTGATGTACTTAGTGATTAAGGCCGAAACGTTCTTAATGCCATTTAGGCCAATCTGCGGTTCTGCTAACCAGAAGTGGCTATTTGAAACCGCAATTTTGTCGACATATTCAGGTAAAATTCGGGCCGTAATTTCAATACCACCGGTGTTAAAGTTGGGGACAACTAAGGTGACTTCACCAACCTTCACTCCTTGATATTTGATTGCCATACCTTTGCTGACTTCTTGATTGCCAGAAGAGGTGATTGTAATCGCGCGGCCAAATTTTCGAGCGGATTTAGAGTCTTTATAAAGCTTCCATGCATCTCCGATTTTGTTGTCGATCCCTGGCAGAGAATCAAAAGCAATACCACCTTGAATAAGAGTTTTTACCGGCGCAGCTTTAATGCTAATTCCTGACAGCGACGCATCAACCTCAACGCCTGAACGGTTCCAGAAAACGGTATTCTTATTGAGTAAATGTGTATAACGATTTTCGATTGTGACTTTAATTTTTACCCCACCATCGGCAAGTTGGAAATCAGCAATGCTACCTACTTGTAGGTTACGGTAGAGGAGTGGGCTTCCTTTCGAGATTGAAGGTAATTCACTCGCAAATAACGAAAGCGTTTTGGAACCAGACTGATTGAACTTAGCGATTTCTGCTAACGATTTACTTTGGAAAAGCTGATAGTCCGTTCGAGCTTCAGGTTTACCTTCACTCACAAAACTGATAGAACCAGTCAGAAGTTGTTTTGCTGGTGGAACCGTAACGCTCAAACCTGACTCGGTAAGTTCTGCGGTCGCACTGCCTGTCACAAAGAAACGGTTGCGGCTTTTGATTAGGTGAGCATATTTGTTATCGATAAGCACATCCATAAACACTTCGTGTTTGTCGGATCCCGTCCCCACACCATCGACCAAGCCTACTTGGATGATAGATCCAACAGCAATGCCTTTATAAAGTACTTGAGCACCGACATCTAAACCAAATGAATTGTTAGAGGTAAGACGAATCGCGACCGACTGCTCTTGTTCTTGACTCAATTCGTTTTTGCGGATTGCAGTAAATCGACGTGCTTTTTCACCTTCGCCAGGCACTAAGGTTAAAAAATTACCCGTGACTAAATTGGCAATGTTTTTCATGCCAGTGAGCGATAATTCTGCTTCTTCTAACACAAATTTACTGCCACTATTTAACAGGTCACTGAATGCCGGTTGGATAGCGGCAGATGCGACGACATTTTCACGCCCTTCGCTTAGCGATAGATCGGTGATTTGGCCGATTTCGATACCGCGATACATGATTGGAGCGCCAGTAGTGCTGATCTTATTGTCATCTGGTAAGGCGATTTTGATTGAGATGCCTCGACCCGCTGTTTTCAAATCTGGGTAAAGTTTGAATTTAGTGTTCATCTTAACGGGTTGGCCTTCTCCAGGAGAGTCAACCGCAATCGAACCACCAAGCAGTGCACTTAGGCTCTCTAAGCGAACGTCAACACCAGAAAAACCAATACTGGCACCTAGGCCACTCACATTCCAAAAACGGCTCTGGTCGGTAATGATATGGCTGTATTCGTCTTTAATTGACGCTTGAATTGTAATGGATTTAGCGTCGTCGCTTAATTGGTAGTTATAAACCTCACCAATTGGGATTTTACGGTAAACGATTTGAGACCCCACAGACACGCCCCCAAGGTCTTTGGTCGTCAGCGATATATTGAGTCCATCAGAAGCCAATAAATCAGAAGGCGATGAATCTAATGCGTGAAATATGGTTTCTGGCTCTTGTTCGGTTTCACTTGGGTGAATAGCAATATAATTACCCGAAACTAATGCGTCTAACCCTGAGATACCCGATAAGCTTGCGGTCGGTTTGACTAGCCAAAAACGAGTACCTTTTGAGAGTAACTTCTTCGCTTCAGGATAGATGTCAGCATCCACATAGATACTTGATAGATCTTTGGATAAGTTGATGTCGCGCACCATACCTACCTCTAAGCCTTGGTAACGAATCGTCGTTCGACCGGCGACTAAACCGGCGGCATCCGAGAAGTATATCTGCACACGTTGCCCAGCATCGTGTATTGATTTCATGACTAACCAACCAGCTAATGCGACGGTTAGTATTGGCAGAATCCACAAAGGTGAAATGCCTTTGTTTTTCCTGACTTCTGGTGAGTATGACGTTTGTGATGGGTTATCGTTGTTCATTCACTGACTCATCTTTAGAGGTATAGTTATCCCAAATTAGCCTAGGATCTAAGCTTTCCGCAGCCAGCATCGTAAGAACAACAACGACACCAAAAGCGACGGCACCATAACCTGGTGTAAAGTTTAAAATTTGTCCACGGTCGACCAAGGTCATCATTATCGAAATAACGAACAGGTCCATTACCGACCATTTCCCAATCCATTTCACAATGAAATAGATGGTCATACGTTGCCTATGGTAAACCGCGCGCTTCATCTTGATACAAATTAAGATGTAGGCGAGACCCAGTATTTTAGCGACAGGCACAATGATGCTGGCAATGAAAATGATCGCGGCGATGCCATACATGTCGCTATTGATCAGCGAAGCGACACCGGAAATGATGGTGTCTTCGAGTCGCTGTCCATTGGTTATAAGGATAGAAATAGGAATAACGTTAGCCGGTATGATAGCCACTGACGCAGCGAAAAGCAGAGCCCATGTCTTTTGTATAGAGTAGGGCTTACGGTGATATAAGTCATGGTGGCAACGAACACAAACATGCCCATTTGGTTGAGACAGGTGGCAATGGTGGCAGTGTACATTCTTACTTTCAGTAAAAGTGTAGTCAGATTCTTTCACCCAAGCCTCCCAGTAGCGACGCACACTGATACGGCTGACCAGTAAGACACTGAAAAGCTGGAGTAGAATTAGGCCAACTAAGCCAGGGCCCACGAAAATGTCGGAGTAATCTTGCAGTTTGAAACATGAGACAGCCACGCTCACCAAAAACACATCGAACATCATCCAATGCTTGAGTGTTTGAATAATAGCTAATGCATAACGAAAGGGGGTGAATATCTTAAAACGCAGTGATACATGGCTAATGAGTACCGAGGTACAAACAAGCAGCGGGGCGATTGAACTGCAAAATAAGATCAGTAAGCCTAACAGAGGGAAGCCTTCACTCATCAAAGTAAAAACACCCGATGGTAACGTCGCTGGAATCATGACACCAATCAGCCGAATACTGATGAATTCGAAGAAATGAGAGGGAATAAACAGCAATAAGCAGGTAATCGCGATGGCTAGGTTACCAGATAGACTCGGCGTACCACCTTTATAAAGTTGAGTACCGCATCTTGGGCAGTAAGCCGATTTCCCTAAAGGAATGTCCAATTTCTCTACGGGAAGTTCGCAGCCCTGACACAAACGTATAGAGCTACTGTCACACTGATGTTTTGTTGACAAAGAGTTGGTTAAGGATGGAGAGGTCACGCGACCTCCCGCATTGAAACGACAATCCGGCATTTAATCGGACTCAAGTACGTACACCCATATACATCAGGCGTGCGACTGCACACTGCCATAGAGTGTTTGATAGAGTCCTTGTTGTTCAACCAATTCACCATGTGTTCCCGTTTGTGTGACTTGTCCATCTTCCAAAACATAGATTAGATCGGCTTGTTTCACCGCTGATAATCGATGAGCCACAATCAAAGTTGTGCGATCTTTCAAAAACTCGCTCAATGCCTTGTGAAGTGCTGACTCTGTTGCTGTGTCCAGTGCCGATGTCGCTTCATCAAGAATAACAAACTTAGGATTACTCAGCACCATGCGAGCGATGGCTAAGCGTTGTCGTTGACCGCCAGACAGTCGAACGCCATTCCTACCAATTTGCGTATCCAAGCCATGACTCAGTTGTTTGATGACATCTTGCATTTGCGAGACTTCAAGCGCGCGCCACAACGACATTTCATCGTATTCAGCACCAAGGGTCAGATTATGCCTCAATGTATCGTTAAAGAGTATAGGTTGTTGTAAAACAACGGCAATTTGATTGCGTATTACATCAAAGCTGATGTCGTCGGTGGTTTCACCGTTATAGCGAATGCAACCAGAGTCTGCTTGATAGACCCCAATCAGCAACTGGATTAAGGTCGATTTACCACCGCCACTTGCGCCGACCAGAGCCACTTTCTTACCTGCTGGTATATGCAGCGATAGCTTATTTAAAACAGTGTTTTCTAATGTGTAAGAGAATGTAACACCTTCGATATCGACGGTCACTTCTTGATCATCATTAAATGGGTTTACTTTGCTGATTGGGCGCTTCTCTTCTTCTAGTTGCAGAAGATCGTTGATGCGCTGCAGTGCCGCTTTCGCGCTATACCAAGAGAATTGAATCCCTAGCAATTCTTGAACAGGGCCTAACATAAACCATAAGTAGCCGAACACCGCAAAAATCTGACCGATGGTTAAGTCGCTGAATAGCACCATTAGCATAGCGACGGCACGAAAAAGCTCGAACCCTAATAAGAAAAGTAGAAACGAAACACGGCCAGCAGCTTCAGATTGCCAAGCGTATTTGTCGGCATCGATTCTGACTTGGTTTGCTTGCTCTTTAAGTTCATCGAGAAAAATGCGTTCTTTGTTTGCCGCTCTTAGTTGATAAATGCCATCTAAGGTCTCGACTAAGCGGTTTTGAAAGCGTTCAAAAGATTGATTTTCGTATTTTTTAAGATGTTTGACCCTACTGCCTAGTTTACGGGAGAAATAAATGACAACAGGATTAACCAGTAAGATAAAGAGCCCTAATCGCCACTCTAACCAAAGTAAAACAATGGCCGTTCCAAGCACAGTTAAAAAGCTGATGATAAATTTTGACAGGGTAGAACCAATAAATTTATCAATGGTCTCAATATCGGTAATCAAATGCGCATTGATACCGCCACTGCCTTTGGTCTCGTATTGCCGAATACTGATACGGCCAAGCTTATCTATCATCTTGCTGCGCATTTGATAGGTAATTGTCTTGGATACGAGCGTAAACTGACGGCCTTGCAGAATATTCAACGCTTGGCTAACGGAGCGCATGATAATCACTAACAACAACGTGAGTGCTATATAGCCAGTCGGTGTTTGTAACGAAGAAGGAAGTAGGTGGTCCATCATCTCTAAGCCTGAAGCGGGCTTATCAAGTAATACTTCATCGACCATTAATGGCATCAGCAACGGGATAGGAACACTAATGAGCGTTGCAACAATAGCAATAATGTTAGCAAACAGTAATTTGGACTTGTGTTTTTTTACTTGAGTTATCAACCAAGAACGGCTAATAGTATCTTCTGAATTGTTCATTATAATGAGAATAAGTCCTATTTGGATTGATGGCCGCATTCTACTGCGTTCTCTTGATAATGGAAGCCTCGATTTAATTGGAAGTTAATATGAAAATAGAACATTACCAGCGCTTAACCAAGCAAGCCATTGCATTAATTGAATCAGAAACCGATCTAACTGCTAATCTTGCTAATATCAGTGCATTATTGTTCATGGAGTTGGATGAGCTGAATTGGGCGGGTTTCTATTTAATGAAGCAAGGCATGGCTCAGGGAAAAGACGAACTTGTGTTAGGACCCTTTCAAGGTAAACCAGCTTGTGTTCGCATACCTGTAGGGCGTGGCGTGTGTGGAACGGCGGTTGCAACGAACAGCGTTCAACGTATTTACGATGTTCATGAGTTTGAAGGTCATATTGCTTGTGACGCTGCGAGTAACTCTGAAATCGTTATTCCGTTCTCGATTGATGGGAAAATAGCGGGTGTTCTTGATATCGATAGCCCAAATGTTGGTCGTTTTTCTCAAATCGATGAAGATGGACTGACATTTTTCATGGCAGAAGTAGAAAAGCTGCTTAATTCGCATACGAACAAGGCATAAATTATTCTCTTAGTGTGGTTTTTCCCAAGCATCTCTCTATAATACGTAAAAATATTTTCTTAATGCTCGCGGAAAACCGCAAAAACCAGGAACCCACATGGAAAACACTGAAAAGTTAAAAAACAGCAAAGAAGTTATCGCATATATTGCTGAATGTTTCCCTAAATGCTTTACTTTAGAAGGTGAGGCAAAACCACTTAAAATTGGTATTTTTCAAGATCTTGCTGAACGTCTAAATGAAGACGAAAAAGTCAGTAAGACTCAGCTTCGTGCAGCGTTAAGACAGTACACATCATCATGGCGTTACCTGCACGGCGTAAAAGCGGGCGCAGAACGTGTTGACCTAGACGGCAACGCATGTGGCACATTAGAAGAAGAGCACGTTGAACACGCTAAAGCGACACTTGCAGAAAGCAAAGCGAAAGTTCAAGCTCGTCGTAAAGAACAAGCACAAAAAGCGCGTGAAGAAGGCAAAGCAAAACCTAAAGCGAAGAAAGCTCAACCGCCTCGTCGTCAAGCGCCTAAAGCTCCAAAAGTAGAAAAGCCTGTTGAAACACGCGCTTTGAACGCTGACGAATTCATCGCTGGCAAACAAGTAAATGTGAACATGGGTAAAGGAAACATGGCTGCGACCATTGTTGAAATCAATAAGCAAGATGTGCGTGTTCAGTTAGCAAACGGCCTACAAATGGTTGTTAAAGCGGAGCACTTGCGCGCTTAAAGGAGATACTCCTACGCATGAAATGCCGTTCAAAATTGACACTGATTGCTGCTAGCTTTTGGCTAGTAGCTTCAGCGCAGGCTCTCGAAGCCAAATTAAATCAGGATGATTTGCCTATACTCGCTCCTGAGGTTCAACACGAAACAGCAAGTAAACGTGTCACCTCTCGATTTACTCGTTCTCATTATAAACACTTCAATCTCAACGATAATTTTTCTCAAGCTATCTTTAACCGTTATTTAGGGATGCTGGATTATAATCGTAATATTTTCACACAAGCTGATATTGATTCACTCGCATCTTCATCTACGCAAATCGATGATCAACTGAAAGCGGGTAATAATCAGATCGCATTCGATGTCTATAATTTGTCTATGCGGAAGCGTTTTGAACGTTTTCAATATGCATTGTCTCTGCTCGATACCGAAATTAAGTTTGATACCGATGAAAGTATAGAGCTCGATCGCAGTAAAGCTGAATGGCCAAAAGATATCGCTGAAGTGAATGAACTTTGGAGAAAACGTGTTAAATACGATGCGTTGAATCTAAAACTTACGGGTAAAAAATGGCCTGAAATTCAAGAGATCTTGGAAAAGCGTTACAACAATGCGATGAAGCGTATTACGCAATCGCATAATGAAGATGCTTTCCAGATTTATATGAACGCCTTCGCGCGTGAAGTCGATCCGCATACCAGTTACCTTTCTCCAAGAAATGCAGAGCAATTCCAATCTGAGATGAATCTATCTCTAGAAGGTATTGGTGCTGTACTTCAGATGACAGACGACTACACCGTGATTCGCTCTTTAGTGGCTGGTGGCCCTGCGTCAAACAGCAAACAATTGAGCGATGGCGACCGTATTGTTGGCGTTGGTCAAGATGGCGAAGAGATGGTTGATGTTATCGGCTGGCGTTTAGACGATGTAGTGCAATTAATTAAAGGACCGAAAGGGACCAAAGTTAAGCTACAGATCTTGCCAGATGGTAAAGATGCAAAAAGTCACGTTGTCACAATTGTGCGCGATAAGATTCGTTTAGAAGACCGTGCTGTTAAATCTGAAGTGATTGAGCAAGATGGCAAGAAGATTGGTGTACTAGAAGTACCAAGTTTCTATGTTGGCCTTTCTAAAGATACCGATAAATTGATCACTGAGCTTAAAGAGCAAGGTGTTGAAGGTATTATTGTTGATCTGAGAAACAACGGTGGTGGCGCACTCACGGAAGCTACCGAACTCTCTGGTTTGTTTATCAAAGAGGGACCTGTTGTTCAGGTGCGTGATAGCTATGGTCGTGTCAAAGTGAACAGTGATACGGATGGCAAGATCAGTTACCAAGGCCCGTTAACGGTATTGATAAATCGTTACAGTGCTTCAGCATCCGAGATCTTTGCAGCAGCGATGCAAGATTATGGTCGTGCAGTTATCCTTGGCGAAAACTCTTTTGGTAAAGGGACGGTGCAACAGCATCGGTCGTTAAACCATATCTATGATTTATTCGATAAAGAGTTGGGTTACGTTCAATATACCATCCAGAAATTCTATCGAATCAATGGTGGAAGTACGCAAAACAAAGGTGTAGTGCCTGATATTGCTTACCCAAGCCCGATTGATCCAGCAGATACAGGGGAGAGTGTTGAAGGTAATGCTTTGCCTTGGGATAGTATTGATAAGGCGAATTACTCCAAGTTACAACGTAACGATAAAGAGATCGCCTCTCTAACAACTAAACACCAAACTCGCATTAAGACGGATATGGAATTTGGTTTTATCGCGCAAGATATTGCAAAATATAAAGCAGATAAAGATGATAACTACCTTTCTCTCAATGAAAAGGTACGCCAGAAAGAGAGTGATGATGCGGATGCACTGCGTCTAGAGCGTATCAATCAACGTCAAAAAGCGGCTAAATTAGAGCCCTTTAAGACATTAGATGATGTACCTAAAGACTATGAAGCCCCAGATGCTTATCTTGATGAGTCCGTCGCTATCATGTTGGATATGATCAAGAAATAGATCAAGTTTCTGTTGAATCACTTAAGATCGAAAAGCGAGCCTCGGCTCGCTTTTTTGTGTTTGTTACTTAGCAGTAATTTCTTGTTATATATACTGATTATCTTTCTTTTTGCTTTCTATTCTTATTATCATCTCGCTCGATTTTATAAGTTATAATGACAATTAAGTTACTTTGTATTTAAAATTTAGTGACTTGGATCATGTTTTTTTAGCATTATCTTCATTGCGTGCCTAAGCTTAATGAAAACGAGGGGGCGCTTATGAAACAGATTCTACTGTTTTTATCTTGTGTAAGTTTTATTGCTTTTGCGAGCGAAGGAGCTCCAAGCGGTCAACAATCAAAAAGCGATAGTAATCTGTCCTATTTTGACCTTCCTTTGTTGCTTGGTGATTGGTATTTGATGAATCCAAATCCTAGGCAAGGTAGTGAAAACTTCCGAACAATAAAGCTTACCCTTAATTCTAACTACTCATTTACTATTGACATACAGAAGAAAGATTACAGTGTCGATCACTGGGAAGGTCTGTATAACGCTAATGAAGACACGCTAATTCTTGGTTTGAACACGTCTGAGCCACAGGTTTACGCTTACAGCAGTAATCATAATATGCTGAACTTAAATGGTGTCATGTTCACCAAAGCCTTACCGAATGCTCTGGCGGGAATTTGGTCTAGTGCGGAGCTTTCAGGAAGCGATTTGCGGGCGAGCAATATCCAAAAAATGGATCTCGTGCTTCAGCCGGACTTTGTGTTTATGTTCCGAGTGTCTGATGAAGTGGGAAGTGAGGTTGTTCGTCGAGGCGTTTATTACACAGAAGGTGATCAATTGGTGCTTCTATATGAAAATGGCGAACATGGCACCCGTTATACACTGAACAGTGATGTATTGACTCTTCAAGGTGAAGAGGGAGACATGTTTGCAGTGCTAAAACGAATTCAATAACCTTATTACTTCCTAAATGAATGAATATTCAAAGCTTGTTACTCGATTATTTGTTGCGTAGTCACTTATCTATAATATGGTTTTTAGGTCACTTTATAGACGTTCATGTCTGGTTTGATTAATAAAACAGTAAAAAAAGGAGGCATTTTTCTACAATGCCTCCTTTTTTTGATATTCCTCTTGTGTTCTTGGCGTTCAACCTTTAGAAATAGACAGTTAACTTTAAATTACGTATCACGTTCAAAAGGAACTCGTCATGGCACACATACCTCAAGCCAAGTATCGTAAAGATTATCAATCACCATCTCACACTATCTCTGAAATCGATCTTACTTTCGATTTGTACGATTCAGCATCCATCATTACGGCGGTGTCTAGTGTTAAGCAAGAGAAAGATAGCTCGAGCTTAGTACTTGATGGTGAGGGCTTGAAGTTGGTTTCTGTGTTGGTAGAAGGTAAAGAGTGGACTCAATACGAGCTGTCTGAAACTCAACTGACACTGAACGATTTACCAAAACAATTCGCACTTACGATCGTGACCGAAGTTAACCCTGAAGGAAACACGGCACTAGAAGGGTTGTACAAGTCGGGGGGTGCTTTCTGTACACAATGTGAAGCGGAAGGTTTCCGTCGTATTACTTATTACATGGACCGCCCAGATGTATTGGCGAAATTCACGACAACGGTTATCGCGGACAAAGCAGAAAATCCATTCCTACTCAGTAATGGTAACCGTATAGACGAAGGTGAAGCTGAAAACGGTCGTCACTGGGTTAAATGGCAAGACCCACACCCAAAACCAGCTTACTTGTTTGCACTGGTTGCCGGCGACTTTGATGTACTTCGTGATGCTTACACCACGCAATCGGGTCGCAAAGTCGACCTCGAAATCTTTGTCGACAAAGGCAATCTAGACAGAGCTAACCACGCGATGGTTTCTCTGATTAACTCAATGAAGTGGGATGAAGAGCGCTTCAACCTAGAATACGACTTAGACATCTATATGATCGTAGCCGTAGATTTCTTCAACATGGGGGCGATGGAAAACAAAGGCTTGAATGTATTCAACTCTAAGTTTGTTTTAGCAAACGACCAAACGGCAACGGATACCGATTACCTAGGTATCGAAGCGGTAATCGGTCACGAATATTTCCATAACTGGACCGGAAACCGAGTCACTTGTCGTGATTGGTTCCAGTTGAGCTTGAAAGAAGGCTTAACCGTATTCCGTGATCAAGAGTTCTCATCTGATCTTGGTTCTCGCGCAGTAAACCGAATCAACAATGTTCGTATTATTCGCGGGCCACAATTCGCTGAAGACGCAAGTCCAATGTCTCACCCAATTCGCCCTGACAAAGTAATCGAAATGAATAATTTCTATACTTTAACGGTATATGAAAAGGGCAGTGAAGTGATCCGAATGATCCACACATTGTTGGGTGAAGACGGTTTTCAAAAAGGCATGAAGCTTTACTTTGAACGTCACGATGGCACAGCCGCAACCTGTGAAGATTTCGTAGCGGCAATGGAAGACGCATCGGGTGTTGACCTGTCTCAATTCCGTTTGTGGTACAGCCAATCTGGCACGCCGACGCTCTCTGTTGAAAGCCATTACGATGCAGAGAAAAAAGAGTACACGTTAACCACTCGCCAAGTAACGTCTCCAACGCATGAGCAAACGGAAAAGCAGGCTCTGCATATTCCATTAGATATTGAGCTATACGCGGCTTCCGGTGATGTGATTGAGTTACAGTGTAATGGAAAGCCTGTTCATAATGTATTAGATGTGAAAGAAGCAGAGCAAACGTTCGTATTTGAGAATGTTAACGAGCTGCCTGTACCATCTTTGCTGCGCGAGTTTTCTGCGCCAGTGAAACTTGAATATAACTATTCCGATGACGAGTTGATCTTCCTGATGGTGCATGCTCGTAATGAGTTCTCTCGTTGGGATGCCGGGCAAATGCTGCTAGCGAAATACATACGCAGTATCGTAGAGAACGTTCAACAAGGCCTAAAATTTGCTCTTTGTTCTAGAGTGGTGGATGCATTCCGAGGCGTACTGCTAAGTGATACATTAGAACCTGCGTTTATTGCTGAGATGCTTTCATTACCAAGTCACAATGAAGTGTCTGGTTGGTATGAACGTGTGGATATTGATGCGGTCGCATCTGTTCTTAACTCAATGAAAATAACACTAGCTTCAGAACTTGAAGACGAGTTAGCGGCGGTTTTTCACAGCAATGCTTTGACCGAATACACGATTGACCATGATTCCATTGGTAAGCGTACTTTGCGTAAGGTGTGTTTGAGCTACTTGGCTCATACAGAGCAAGGTAATGATTTGGTTGTTGCTATGTACCAGCAAGCTAACAACATGACAGACACAATGGCAGCAATGGCGGCGGCAAACAGCGCACAACTAGCATGTCGTGAAACCTTAATGGCTGATTACAGCGACAAGTGGAAACACGATGGTCTGGTGATGGACAAATGGTTTGCTCTTCAAGGAACAAACCCTAGTTCAAATGCACTTGAAGTCATCAAAGAATCGATGTCGCACCAAGCGTTCAGTTTGAAAAACCCAAATCGAACTCGGAACTTAGTGGGGACGTTCTTAAATATGAACCCAGTTCAATTCCATGATAAATCAGGTCAAGGTTACGCGTTTGCTGGTGAGATCTTGCGTGAACTGAACAGCAGCAACCCACAAGTCGCTTCACGTTTAATCGATCCGCTATTAAAGTTCCGTAAGTACGATGATGAGCGCCAAGCTCTGATTAAAAAAGAACTTGAAACGCTTAAGAACATGGACAATTTAGCTAAAGATCTATTTGAGAAAGTGAATAAAGCACTCGACGTTTAGAGCAATACGAAAAACATGAAACTGAATCAGTGGTAGAGTCATCTGTCACTGATTTTTTCGATCGCACTTAACGTGTTAACGCCAAATTTCAAACACTCATTTTAAACGCGACACTTTATTAATTTTTGTCCATTTGTTTCCAAAACTACCGAAACTGTATTTATATACAGGC
>NZ_JAKJSY010000093.1:0-14558 GCF_050337445.1 Vibrio minamisatsumaniensis
GAGATGAGATATGAGATATGAGATATTTTTGAAATATGGAGCAGGCAAGACAAGCAAAAAATGCCAAACATCATGGTGCAATTTCTGTTATCTGTTTCTTATTCTACAGAAACAAAAAAGCCGAGCTAATGCTCGGCTTTTTATATTAATAATCCAGTATAGATTACTCAGCAGCTTCTTCAGCAGCTGGGCGGTCTACAAGCTCAATGTAAGCCATTGGAGCTTTATCACCAGTACGGAAACCACATTTAAGAATGCGAGTGTAACCACCTTGGCGAGCCGCAAAACGCGGGCCTAGTTCATTAAATAGTTTTGCTACTACTTCGTTATCACGAGTGCGAGCAAATGCAAGACGACGGTTAGCAACACTGTCTGTCTTAGCTAGGGTAATCAACGGCTCAATTACGCGACGTAGTTCTTTTGCTTTTGGCACGGTAGTTTTAATTACTTCGTGACGAACAAGAGAGCTAGCCATGTTGCTGAACATCGCTTTGCGATGACTGCTGTTGCGGTTGAGTTGACGACCACTTTTACGATGGCGCATGACCTAATCCTTCTAACTTTTCGATTAATCTTCAGCGATTGACGCTGGTGGCCAATTTTCTAGGCGCATACCTAGAGAAAGACCACGTGAAGCAAGCACATCTTTAATCTCTGTAAGAGATTTCTTACCAAGGTTTGGCGTTTTAAGTAGCTCAACCTCAGTGCGCTGTACAAGATCACCGATGTAGTGAATCGCTTCTGCTTTCAAACAGTTAGCAGAGCGAACTGTTAGTTCAAGATCGTCTACAGGACGTAGTAGGATAGGATCGAATTCTGGCTTCTCTTCCTTCTCCTCAGGTACACGTACATCACGAAGATCTACGAACGCATCCAGTTGTTCAGCTAGAATAGTAGCTGCACGACGGATTGCTTCCTCAGGTTCTAGAGTACCGTTCGTTTCCATATCGATAACAAGTTTGTCTAAGTCAGTACGTTGTTCTACACGTGCCGCTTCTACAGCATAAGCGATTTTATCAACCGGGCTGTAAGTAGCGTCAACAAGTAGACGACCGATTGGACGCTCATCTTCTTCAGTATGGATACGAGCTGAAGCTGGAACGTAACCACGACCACGTTCTACTTTGATACGCATAGCGATCTCAGCATTGTCATCCGTTAGGTGACAAATTACGTGCTCAGGGTTAGCGATCTCTACATCACCATCGTGGGTGATGTCACCTGCAACAACAGGGCCTGAGCCTGATTTGTTCAGTGTAATAAACACTTCATCTTTGCCCTCTGCAACGCGTACAGCCAAACCTTTTAGGTTTAGAAGGATTTCTAGGATATCTTCCTGAACACCTTCTTTAGTGCTGTATTCGTGTAGCACACCTTCGATTTCAACTTCTGTTACGGCACAACCCGGCATAGAAGATAGAAGAATGCGGCGAAGAGCATTACCTAGAGTGTGGCCGAAACCGCGCTCTAATGGCTCAAGAGTTACTTTCGCGTGTGTCGTATTGATCTGTTCAATGTCAACAAGACGCGGCTTAAGAAATTCTGTTACAGAACCCTGCATTGTGTCCTCTCTTTTTTTAACCTTACTTAGAGTAAAGTTCGACGATCAAGTGTTCATTGATGTCAGCTGACAAGTCAGAACGTTCAGGCATACGCTTGAATGTACCTTCCATTTTGCTAGCATCTACTTCAATCCAAGTTGGCTTTTCACGTTGTTCAGCAACTTCTAGAGCCGCTTTAATACGAGATTGCTGTTTAGCTTTCTCGCGGATAGAAACAACGTCGTTTGCCGCTACTTTGAAAGAAGGAACGTTTACAACTTTACCGTTAACTAGAATAGACTTATGGCTAACTAGTTGACGAGATTCAGCACGAGTCGCGCCAAAGCCCATACGGTAAACTACGTTATCAAGACGACCTTCAAGAAGTTGAAGCAGGTTTGCACCCGTGTTGCCTTTAAGACGTGCAGCTTCTTTGTAGTAGTTGCGGAATTGTTTTTCTAGAACGCCGTAGATACGACGAACTTTTTGCTTCTCACGAAGCTGAACGCCATACTCAGATAGACGACCGCGACGAGCGCCGTGTACACCTGGTGCGTTATCAATTTTACACTTGGTATCGATCGCACGGACACCAGACTTAAGGAATAAGTCAGTACCTTCGCGACGGCTAAGCTTCAGCTTAGGACCCAAATATCTTGCCATGATCTTTCTCCAATATTCCTAGAAACGAAACTTAAACGCGACGTTTCTTAGGTGGACGACAACCGTTATGAGGGATTGGTGTCGCATCAACAATGTTAGTGATACGGAAACCAGCAGCGTTCAGTGCGCGAACAGTAGATTCACGACCTGGACCTGGACCCTTAACCATAACTTCCAAGTTCTTTAGGCCATATTCTTTAGCCATTTCACCACAACGCTCAGCTGCAACTTGTGCTGCGAACGGAGTAGATTT
The DNA here is from genome assembly GCF_050337445.1 of Vibrio minamisatsumaniensis. Taxonomy (NCBI): domain Bacteria; kingdom Pseudomonadati; phylum Pseudomonadota; class Gammaproteobacteria; order Vibrionales; family Vibrionaceae; genus Vibrio; species Vibrio minamisatsumaniensis. The sequence goes on from NZ_JAKJSY010000093.1 coordinate 2,458, forward strand.
ACGAGAACCACGGAAACCTGAACCACCTGCTGTAGCCCATGCAAGAGCGTTGCCTTGACGGTCAGTGATAGTTACGATTGTGTTGTTGAAAGAAGCATGAATGTGCGCTACGCCATCAGCTACTTGCTTGCGTACGCGCTTACGCGCGCGAGTTGGTTGTTTTGCCATTGTACTCTACCTTATCCGACTATTTCTTGATCGGCTTGCGCGGACCCTTACGGGTGCGAGCGTTGGTTTTAGTACGCTGTCCACGTAGTGGTAGACTGCGACGATGACGAAGACCGCGGTAACAGCCAAGGTCCATAAGACGCTTGATGTTCATCGATACTTCACGACGTAGATCACCTTCTACAGTGTATTTAGCTACACCATCACGCAGTTGATCGATCTGCTCTTCAGTTAGTTCACTGATCTTAACATCTTCAGCAATACCCACTTCAGCTAAAATAGCTTGAGAGCGAGTTTTGCCAATACCGTAAATTGCAGTAAGTGCAATTACAGAATGTTTATGATCAGGAATGTTAATGCCGGCTATACGGGCCATTATTCACTCCTAAGGGGTTCATAAAAGAATTATCCGCAGCAAAGCCCGTTATGGATACGCTGCGGCATACTACTTCTTTTGCACGCAAAAGGTAGGCCGAGGAATATACTCGACTCTACCTAGTATTTCAAGTAAAAATTTCTGCTGATTAGCCTTGGCGTTGCTTATGCTTTGGCTCACTGCAAATCACGCGAACGACACCGTTACGCTTGATAACTTTACAGTTACGGCAGATTTTTTTAACGGAAGCACGAACTTTCATTGCTAAACTCCGTAAATGGAATCGAAATAATTACTACCGAATTAACGGCCGTAACCTTTCAGATTCGCTTTCTTTAACACAGAATCATACTGTTGTGACATCAGATGAGTCTGTACCTGTGCCATAAAATCCATGATAACAACCACTACGATTAGTAGTGAAGTACCGCCGAAGTAGAAACGTACGTTCCACGCGACCATCATGAATTCAGGAATCAGACATATAAAAGTAATGTATAGAGCGCCCGCTAGGGTTAATCTAGTCATCACTTTATCGATATATCTCGCTGTCTGCTCACCTGGGCGGATACCGGGTACGAATGCACCAGACTTCTTCAAGTTATCAGCTGTTTCACGTGGGTTAAACACCAACGCTGTATAGAAGAAACAGAAGAAGATTATAGCTGCTGCATAAAGCATTACATACAAAGGTTGACCTGGGCTAAGAGCTAATGACACGTCAGTTAACCAACCGAACGCGCTGCTTTCACCATTTTGACCAAACCACTGCGCTAATGTTCCTGGGAACAAAATAATACTTGATGCAAAAATCGCTGGAATAACACCTGCCATATTAATCTTAAGAGGCAAGTGAGAGCTTTGTGCTGCAAAAACTTTACGACCTTGTTGACGTTTCGCATAGTTAACGACGATACGACGTTGACCACGCTCCATGAAAACCACGAAGTAAATAACAGCAAAAGACAATACAGCAATCAACAGCAGAAGAAGCACATGCAATTCACCTTGACGCGCTTGCTCGATTGTTTGACCGACTGCAGAAGGCAATCCAGCAACAATACCTGCAAAAATCAGAATGGAAATACCATTACCGATTCCTCGCTCAGTGATTTGTTCACCTAACCACATTAAAAACATGGTACCAGTTACTAAACTCACGGTAGCAATAAGCGTAAACATGGTTTGGTTGATAACAACCAGATTGTCGACCATGTTTGGTAAGCCTGTTGCGATACCAATAGCTTGGAATATTGCAAGTACAAGCGTGCCATAGCGCGTATATTGGCTTATCTTACGACGGCCTGCTTCACCCTCTTTCTTGAGTTCCGCTAACGCTGGATGAACTACAGTTAGCAATTGGACTACAATCGATGCCGATATGTACGGCATGATACCCAATGCTAATATAGATGCACGCTCAAGGGCACCACCGGAGAACATGTTAAACATTTCAACGATGGTACCTTTTTGCTGATCGAACAAATCGGCAAGTACAGCTGCGTCAATACCAGGGATCGGCACAAAAGAGCCAGCTCGGAATACTAAAAGTGCACCAATTACGAATAGTAAGCGTGACTTTAGTTCACTTAAGCCGCTCTGAGCACTACGAAAATCTTTTCCTGGTTTCTTAGCCATCTGTACCTCGTTCCTCGAGATTATTCCTCGATTTTACCGCCTGCAGCTTCGATTGCAGCTTTAGCGCCTTTAGTCACGCGTAGACCTTTAACAGTTACCGCTTTGCTTAGGTCACCAGAAAGAACAATCTTAACAAACTCGATGTTCTTAGTGATAACGTTAGCAGCTTTAAGGCTGTTAAGATCAACTACGTCACCTGTTACTTTCGCTAGCTCAGCTAGACGAACTTCAGCAGACACTAGGCTCTTACGAGAAGTGAAACCGAATTTAGGTAGACGTTGTTTTAGAGGCATTTGACCGCCTTCAAAACCTGGACGAACAGAGCCGCCAGAACGTGACTTTTGACCTTTGTGACCGCGGCCACCTGTTTTACCAAGGCCAGAACCGATACCACGACCTACACGCTTCTTAGAAGGTTTAGAGCCAGCAGCCGGTGATAGAGTATTCAAACGCATTCTGATTACTCCTCAATCTTAACCATGTAGTAAACCTTGTTGATCATACCGCGTACGCACGGAGTATCTTCAAGTTCTACTGTATGGTTGATGCGACGAAGACCTAGACCTTTAAGACACGCTTTGTGCTTAGGTAGGCGACCAATTGAGCTTTTAGTTTGAGTTACTTTAATAGTTGCCATCGTGTGCTTACTCCGAAATAGATTCAACAGTTAGACCACGTTTAGCAGCAACCATTTCTGGTGACTTAACGTCTACTAGAGCACCAATCGTTGCACGAACGATGTTGATCGGGTTCGTTGAACCGTATGCTTTAGAAAGTACGTTATGTACGCCCGCAACTTCAAGTACAGCACGCATTGCACCACCGGCAATAACACCTGTACCTTCTGCAGCTGGCTGCATGTAAACTTTAGAGCCCGAATGACGACCTTTCACCGGGTGGTGAAGAGTGCCTTCGTTCAGCGCAACAGTAACCATGTTACGACGCGCCTTTTCCATTGCTTTTTGAATCGCTGCAGGTACTTCACGAGCTTTGCCGTAACCGAAACCTACGCGACCGTTACCGTCACCAACTACTGTTAGTGCAGTAAAGCTCATGATTCGACCACCTTTAACCGTTTTTGATACACGGTTAACTGCGATCAGCTTTTCTTGCAAATCATTAGCTTGTTGTTGTTCTTTAGCCATCTTCCAACCCTACCTTAGAATTTCAGACCAGCTTCGCGAGCAGATTCTGCTAGCGCCGCTACTCGACCGTGGTATTGGAAACCAGAACGATCGAATGCAACCGAAGCTACGCCTTTTTCAAGAGCGCGCTCAGCAACAGCTTTACCAACTGCTTTAGCTGCATCAACGTTACCAGTGTTCTTAACTTGCTCACGGATCGCTTTTTCTACAGTAGAAGCAGCTGCGATAACCTCAGAGCCGTTTGCCGCGATAACTTGTGCGTACACGTGGCGAGGAGTACGATGTACTACCAGGCGAGTCGCACCAAGTTCTGCAATCTTACGACGTGCACGTGTAGCACGACGGATGCGAGATGCTTTCTTATCCATAGTGATACCTTACTTCTTCTTAGCTTCTTTAGTACGCACATTTTCATCTGCGTAACGAACACCTTTACCTTTATAAGGTTCAGGAGCACGGTAAGAACGAATGTCAGCCGCAACTTGACCTACTACTTGCTTATCGCAACCAGTAATAATGATCTCAGTTTGGCTAGGGCACTCAGCTTTAACACCTTCAGGTAGAGCGTGCTCTACTGGGTGAGAAAAACCAAGAGTTAGACCTACAGCGTTGCCTTTCATAGCAGCACGGTAACCAACACCCTTAAGAGTTAGCTTCTTAGTGAAGCCCTCAGTAACACCCACAACCATGTTATTAACTAGAGCGCGAGCTGTACCAGCTTGTGCCCATGCGTTAGCAACACCTTCTTTCGGACCGAAAGTTAGGTTGTTTTCTTCCTGTGCAATAACTACGGCGCTGTTAAGAACGCGAGTAAGCTCACCTTTGCTACCTTTTACAGTAACTTCTTGGCCGTTTAGTTTCACCTCTACGCCAGCTGGAATAGCGACAGGTGCTTTAGCAACACGAGACATAATCTACTCCTTAAGCTACGTAACAGATGATTTCACCGCCAAGACCTGCTTTGCGAGCAGCACGGTCAGACATCAGACCCTTGGAAGTAGAAACAACTGCAATACCAAGACCACCCATCACTGTAGGTAAAGAGTCTTTATTTTTATAAACTCTTAAACCAGGACGTGATACGCGCTTGATTTGCTCGATTACAGGTTTAGCTTGGAAGTACTTAAGAGTAACTTCTAGCTCAGGTTTTGCTTCGCCTTCAACAGCGAAGTCTACGATGTAACCTTCAGCTTTAAGTAATGCAGCAATTGCAACTTTAAGCTTTGAAGAAGGCATTTTTACAGCAACTTTGTTTGCTGCCTGACCGTTGCGAACGCGGGTCAGCATATCCGAAATCGGATCTTGCATGCTCATAAGATTTACTCCAAATGATTAAGTGGCAATTACCAGCTAGCCTTACGAAGACCCGGAATCTCGCCTTTCATGCAAGCTTCGCGAACCTTAATACGGCTTAGACCGAATTTACGTAGGTAACCGTGTGGACGACCAGTTTGGTTGCAACGGTTGCGCTGACGTGATGCACTCGAATCACGTGGAAGAGATTGCAGTTTAAGAACCGCATTCCAACGATCTTCTTCAGATGCGTTTACATCGCTAATGATAACTTTTAGCGCAGAACGCTTTTCAGCGAACTTAGCTACTAGTTTTGCACGTTTAGCTTCACGTGCTTTCATTGATTGTTTAGCCATAACAGTAACCCTACCCTTACTTACGGAATGGGAAGTTAAAGGCAGCCAGCAGAGCTCGGCCTTCCTCATCGGAACCCGCAGAAGTCGTGATAGTGATATCAAGACCGCGGACGCGATCGACTTTATCGTAGTCGATTTCCGGAAAGATGATTTGCTCGCGAACGCCCATGCTGTAGTTACCGCGTCCGTCAAAAGACTTAGCGCTAACACCACGGAAATCACGTACACGTGGAAGTGCGATAGAGATTAAACGCTCTAAAAATTCCCACATGCGCTCACCACGCAAGGTTACTTTACAACCAATTGGGTAGCCTTCACGAATTTTGAAACCAGCTACAGATTTACGCGCTTTAGTGATAAGTGGCTTTTGACCAGAGATCGTTGCCATATCAGATGCTGCGTTTTCTAGTAGTTTCTTATCGTTGATAGCTTCACCAACGCCCATGTTTAGGGTGATTTTCTCAATCCTAGGGACTTGCATGACGCTTGTGTAGCTGAACTCTTTGGTAAGCTCAGCGACTACAGACGACTTGTAGTAATCATGCAGTTTCGCCATAGTAGAACTCCAAATTACTTCTAATTAGTTAGAAACAGTTTCGCCGTTAGATTTGAAGAAACGAACTTTCTTACCATCTTCGATACGGAAACCGATACGGTCTGCTTTACCAGTAGCCGCGTTAAAAACAGCAACGTTAGAAGCATCAATAGCTGCTTCTTGTTCAACGATGCCACCTTGTTGACCTAGAGCCGGAACCGGCTTTTGGTGTTTTTTAACAAGGTTGATGCCTTCAACGATAACTTTACCAGTTGTCAGAACCTTAGTTACTTTACCTTTCTTGCCTTTATCTTTACCAGCAAGAATGATTACTTCGTCATTACGACGGATTTTAGCTGCCATGTTGCCGCTCCTTACAGAACTTCAGGTGCTAGTGATACAATCTTCATGAATTTCGCGTTACGAAGTTCACGAGTCACAGGACCAAAGATACGTGTGCCGACTGGTTGCTCAGTAGTGTCATTTAACAATACACAAGCATTACTGTCGAAGCGAATGACAGAACCGTCTGGGCGACGAACGCCTTTACGGGTGCGCACTACTACCGCCTTCAGAACATCACCTTTCTTTACTTTACCGCGAGGAATCGCTTCCTTCACTGTAACCTTGATGACGTCACCGATATGTGCATAACGGCGGTGAGAGCCACCCAGAACCTTAATACACATTACCTTGCGCGCGCCAGAGTTATCTGCTGCGTCAAGTGTACTTTGCATCTGGATCATTGTTAGTGCTCCGCTAAATATTAAAACTAGACCCTCTCGGGTCGGGCTGCCTCTTTAAAAGGGACGCGAATTGTACCACCCTTTTTTTAAATTGGGTAGACAAAAAATAAACGGCTCCAAAAATAATTTGGAGCCGTTTATAAGTTATAGAATCACAAAGATTAAATCTTCGCTTTTTCTAGAACTTTAACCAATGTCCAAGACTTAGTCTTAGACAGAGGACGACACTCAGCGATTTCAACTTTGTCGCCTAGGCTACAAGTGTTGTCTTCGTCGTGTGCGTGTACTTTAGTCGTGCGTTTAACGTATTTACCGTAAATTGGGTGTTTTACAGTACGTTCGATAGCAACAACGATAGACTTGTCCATCTTGTCACTTACTACACGGCCTTGCTGGATGCGGTTAGTTTCGCTCATTATGCGCCTGCCTTTTCAGTCAAAACAGTTTTCACACGTGCGATGTCACGGCGTACAGCTTTTAGAGTATGAGTTTGCTGAAGTTGACCAGTTGCAGCTTGCATGCGCAAGTTGAACTGTTCACGTAGCAAAGTCAATAGCTCAGCGTTAAGCTCTTCAACGTTCTTTTCGCGTAGATCTTGTGCTTTCATCACATCACCTGCTTAGTTACAAAAGTAGTTTTAACAGGCAGTTTACGTGCCGCTAGGCGGAACGCTTCACGTGCCAACTCTTCAGGTACGCCGTTCATCTCGTACATAACTTTGCCTGGTTGGATTTGAGCAACCCAGTACGCAACTGAACCTTTACCTTTACCTTGACGAACTTCAAGAGGCTTTTCAGTAATCGGTTTGTCTGGGAAAACACGGATCCAGATTTGACCTTGACGCTTAATGTGACGTGTCATAGCACGACGTGCCGCTTCGATTTGACGTGCAGTCAGACGACCACGGCCAACAGCTTTAAGACCGAATTCGCCGAAGCTTACTTCAGTACCTTTAGCTAGACCACGGTTACGACCAGTCATAACCTTGCGGAACTTAGTACGTTTTGGTTGTAGCATCGTTCGACTCCTTACTTACGGCCTTTACGCTGCTTCTTAGGCTTATCGCCTTTAGGCTCTACTGCGTTAGCAGCTGGCATACCGCCTAGAATCTCACCTTTGAAGATCCAAACTTTAATGCCGATCACACCGTATTGAGTGTGAGCCGAAGAAGTTGCGTAATCAATGTCTGCACGTAGAGTGTGTAGAGGCACACGGCCTTCACGGTACCACTCTGAACGTGCGATTTCAGCACCGCCAAGACGGCCGCCTACTTGTACTTTGATGCCTTTAGCGCCTAGACGCATAGCATTTTGTACCGCACGCTTCATTGCACGACGGAACATAACACGACGCTCTAGTTGAGACGCGATGCTATCAGCTACAAGCTGACCATCTAGCTCAGGCTTACGTACTTCAGCGATGTTAATTTGCGCTGGTACACCTGCGATTTTAGCTACAGCTGCGCGTAGCTTCTCTACGTCTTCACCTTTCTTACCGATAACAACACCAGGACGAGCTGTGTGAATAGTCACACGGATGCTCTTCGCTGGACGTTCGATAACGATACGAGATAATGATGCTTTTTGTAGTTCCTTGGTAAGGAACTGACGTACCTTGAAGTCGCCGTCTAGGTTGTCAGCGAATTCGTTGGTATTAGCAAACCATGTAGCATTCCAAGGCTTGACGATGCCAAGACGAATACCATTAGGATGTACTTTCTGACCCATTGCTTACTCTCCTAGTCTTTAGCGATCTGCTACAACAATAGTGATGTGGCTTGAACGCTTCAAGATACGATCCGCACGACCTTTAGCACGAGGCATAATGCGCTTCATGATAGGGCCCTCATCTACGAAGATTTTAGCGACATTTAGATCGTCGATATCTGCACCTTCGTTATGTTCCGCGTTAGCGATAGCTGACTCAAGAACTTTCTTAACCAATACAGCAGCTTTTTTGTTGCTGAAAGTTAGAATTTCTAGAGCCTGGTCTACCGACTTACCGCGAATTTGGTCTGCAACTAAGCGAGCTTTCTGTGGAGAAATACGAGCAAAGTTATGTTTAGCTAAAGCTTCCATCATCTACTCCTTATTTCTTCTTAGCTTTCTTATCTGCAGCATGACCGCGATAAGTACGAGTTGGTGCAAATTCGCCCAGTTTGTGACCGATCATTTCTTCGGTAACGAAAACTGGAACGTGCTGACGACCATTATGGACAGCGATGGTCAAACCAATCATTGTTGGGATGATCATTGAGCGACGGGACCAAGTCTTAATAGGCTTTTTGTCTCCGCTTTCCACCGCTTTCTCTACCTTCTTCAGCAAGTGTAGGTCAATAAAAGGACCTTTCTTGAGAGAACGTGGCATGGCGATTCCTCTTTATAAATTATTTAGTGCGACGACGTACGATGTACTTGTCAGTGCGCTTGTTCTTACGAGTCTTGAAGCCCTTAGTAGGAACGCCCCAAGGAGATACTGGGTGACGACCACCAGATGTGCGGCCTTCACCACCACCATGTGGGTGATCCACCGGGTTCATTACTACACCACGTACGGTTGGACGTACGCCGCGCCAGCGTGAAGCACCAGCTTTACCAAGTTCACGTAGCATATGCTCAGAGTTACCAACTTCACCGATCGTTGCACGACCTTCAGAAAGTACTTTGCGCATTTCACCAGAACGTAGACGAATAGTTACGTATGCACCATCGCGAGCGATGATTTGAGCATAAGCACCAGCCGAACGAGCTAGTTGAGCACCTTTACCAGGCTTAAGTTCAACACAGTGTACAGTAGAACCTACTGGGATGTTGCGCATCGGCAGAGTGTTACCTGCTTTGATTGCAGCATCTACGCCAGATTGAATCTGGTCGCCTGCGTTAACACCTTTAGGTGCAATGATGTAACGACGCTCACCGTCTGCGTACAGAACTAGAGCGATGTTAGCACTACGGTTTGGATCGTATTCTAGACGCTCAACTTTCGCTGGAATGCCATCTTTAGTACGTTTGAAGTCAATTACACGGTAATGCTGCTTATGACCACCACCGATGTGACGTACTGTAATACGACCGTTGTTGTTACGACCACCGTTCTTAGAGTTTTTCTCTAGAAGTGGTGCGTATGGCTTACCCTTGTGTAGGTCAGCGTTAACAACTTTAACGACGTGACGACGACCAGGGGAAGTCGGCTTACATTTAACAATAGCCATTTTTACTACTCCTGTTATTCCGCGCCGCCAACGAAGTCAAGATCTTGACCTTCTTTCAAAGTAACGTAGGCTTTCTTAACGTCTGAACGACGGCCTTCACGCATACCTTGACGTTTGGTCTTACCCTTTAATACAAGAGTATTTACAGACTTAACTTCAACTTCAAATAGCTTTTCTACAGCTGCTTTGATCTCTTTCTTAGTTGCATCTTTAGCTACTTTGAAAACGATAGTGTTCGCTTTCTCAGCTGCCATAGTTGCTTTTTCAGAGATGTGCGGAGCACGTAGAACTTTTAAGATACGCTCTTCAGTGATCATGCTAGCATCTCCTCAACTTGCTTAACTGCGTCAGCAGTCATTAGAACCTTGTCGAAAGCGATTAGTGACACTGGATCAATACCAGCAACATCACGTGCATCTACTTTGTATAGGTTACGAGCAGCTAAGAATAGATTTTCATCTACTTCGCCAGTCACAATCAGAACGTCGCTTAGCTCAAGCTCTTTAAGCTTAGCTGCAAGTTCTTTTGTTTTTGGTGCTTCTACAGAGAAGTTATCAACAACGATTAAACGCTCTTGACGAACTAGCTCAGAAAGAATGCTCTTCATAGCACCACGGTACATTTTTTTGTTTACTTTTTGGCTGTGATCTTGTGGTTTCGCAGCAAAAGTAACACCACCTGTACGCCAGATTGGGCTACGAATTGTACCAGCACGTGCGCGGCCAGTACCTTTTTGACGCCATGGCTTAGCGCCACCGCCAGATACTTCAGAACGAGTCTTTTGAGCACGAGTACCTTGACGAGCACCTGCTGCATATGCAACAACTACTTGGTGTACAAGAGCTTCGTTGAAGTCACGTCCGAAAGTAGTCTCGGAAACAGTTAGTGCATCAGCACCTTTAACCATCAATTCCATTACTTACTCCTAGACGTTATGCTTTAATAGCCGGTTTTACGATCACGTTTCCGCCTGTTGAGCCCGGTACTGCACCTTTAATAAGGAGTAGATTGCGCTCAGCGTCAACACGTACGATCTCTAGGTTTTGAGTCGTTACACGCTCAGCACCCATGTGACCTGCCATTTTCTTGCCTTTAAACACGCGGCCTGGAGTTTGACATTGGCCAATTGAACCCGGTGCGCGGTGAGACAAAGAGTTACCGTGAGTCATATCTTGAGTAGAGAAGTTCCAACGCTTGATAGCGCCTTGGAAGCCTTTACCTTTAGATGTACCAGTAACGTCTACTTTTTTAATTTCGTTGAAAAGTTCTACGTTTAGCTCAGCGCCAACTTCAAACTCTTCGCCGTTTTCTAAACGGAATTCCCAAAGACCGCGACCTGCTTCTACACCCGCTTTCGCGAAGTGACCAGCTTCAGGTTTAGTTACACGGTTAGCTTTCTTAGCACCAGTAGTTACTTGGATTGCTGCGTAGCCGTCTGTCTCAAGAGTTTTAACTTGAGAAATACGGTTCGCTTCAACCTCAACAACAGTTACTGGGATAGAAACGCCTTCTTCAGTAAATACGCGGGTCATACCCACTTTACGTCCGACTAGACCAATCATTATTCTTATCTCCCTTAACCTAGGCTGATTTGAACATCAACGCCAGCTGCAAGATCAAGACGCATTAGAGCATCAACAGTTTTATCTGTTGGCTCAACGATGTCGATCAAACGCTTATGAGTACGAATTTCGTACTGGTCACGTGCATCTTTGTTGACGTGTGGAGAGGTAAGAACAGTGAAACGCTCTTTACGAGTAGGAAGTGGAATAGGACCACGAACCTGTGCGCCAGTACGTTTTGCTGTTTCAACGATTTCCGCAGTTGAAGCATCGATTAGCTTGTAATCAAACGCTTTAAGGCGGATACGAATACGTTGGTTCTGCATGAGACAGAGCTCCAATTATTAAAAATTACACAAACAATATCGCCACTCAAGCTCGAAAGAACGAGAGAATGCCGATTGATTTATGTGAAACCGTAGCATCCAAAATCAGGACGCATTGTCAGTTAACTTTTGAAGTAAGCACGAAGCTTACTATTTTTATTAACCGCGAACATAAGCTGAGTATACGTTACTAGGTAAGACCTACTCCTCAGTGCTCATTGGTTCACAAACCGGCGTTAGCCAGTGCGGTGCATTATACAGATCACACTTTAGTATGCAAGTGGTGTTAGGAAAATAATCGGAATATATTGAAAAAGGAGCTTGGGGAAATGTGGAGTATCACGCGATAAAAGAATGTTTCTCTCTAAATAACAAAAGGGAAGCCGAAGCTTCCCTTTTCAGATGCGTGCTCTTCTAATGAAGAGTGTGCAAAAATCTAAATGCTATTTAAGCAAAGATTTTAGCTACAACACCAGCACCAACTGTACGGCCACCTTCGCGGATTGCGAAACGTAGACCTTCGTCCATTGCGATTGGAGCGATTAGCTCAACCGTCATTTGAACGTTGTCACCTGGCATTACCATTTCTACGCCTTCTGGTAGAGTGATGTCGCCTGTTACGTCAGTTGTACGGAAGTAGAACTGTGGACGGTAACCTTTGAAGAAAGGTGTGTGACGGCCGCCTTCGTCTTTAGAAAGTACGTATACTTCAGACTCAAACTTAGTGTGTGGGTTGATAGAACCT
>NZ_JAKJSY010000018.1:0-67469 GCF_050337445.1 Vibrio minamisatsumaniensis
GTCTTTAATAGTCCATATCATTAAGACTGATATTAGTAAAAATACCGGCATACTGTCAACGTGTTTACTGCAATCTAACGGAAGATAGATTGTAAGCTTAATACGTATTACAGGATTTATGTTACGGGCTTCGTTCTAAAAGCGATTCTCGCTTTTCGCATGTACGCAACAAGTTCCGACAATGAGCAGTTCTCTCGCCCACCCTTTTAAGCTCTCAGGCTTTCAGCAAACCGCTCAACATAAATCTAGATACATAATACGCAGTAGTGGAAGAGAGGCTTTCAACGGCAGTTTTCCTTTAAACCTCGATTAAACTGAGTTCCTCAAACGACTCGAGTTTTCACATGACAACTTCGCTAACCAATATTTACATGTATGGTCTCCAATTGAAATGGTTCAAGCGTGGTCACCATGACGCAGGCTTCTGTGACCTTATGCATCGGTTTGTATCCATGAGTCGGTACGGTGTGTAAATCTTGTGGACGTGGCCGTTGGTTAGGTTCAAGATCTTACATACGCGACGAGTCTATTTGTTCTATTTGTAGTGTGTACTAGAAATTTATCATTAATTCTTATTGGTATATTCAAAAAAGTGCCTTCAAAAATTATACCTAGCTACATTCCTGTTGAGAGCATAACTGTAATGCCACTTAGATAGAATTATATGAGTTCACCTCAAAGATAAAAGCAACCTAAAGTAATTTAAAAAGTTGAGATTACCTCTAACTAAGATCTTTAGTGTTTAAAAAGTGACACTGCAACTAAATAAAAAGACCGATATCCCCACAGTTTGAGATACCTCACTTGTGTTTACTATTAGCTTAAATCTAGCTTTAGACCAAACCAAGTCCTTTTTAATTAACTTTGCAAATCCACAAGTAACTTTACAACCTATGTAGCCCCGTTATTTTCCGTTTATCTTTCTCATTTAGAGCTTATCAAACTTCAAAATTGGAAGTTACAGCATCACGCACGCTTAAAAAACACAATATTTTAATAACTTACGCAGGGTGACAGAAATATTGACACCCAAATAGCCAAATGTTATTCATTCACCACTTGCTGTAGCTTTATTACATGTGAGCTTTGTTTATGACGCGATAAAGTCGATTACTCTACGGTAAGCAACTGATGTTAAAGGGTAAAAATAAAGATAGTGTCTTGCGGAGTGCGGTTGAGTTTAAAGTTAATGAGTGCAGAATAAAATATTGGAGAGAAATAAATTTAGTTATAGTGAAAAAAGAAGGGCGATTGCCCTACTCTTCTTTGTTGCTCATTTCTTCACGAATTTGCTCAGCCACGATTTTGATCGCTTGTGCAGTGCTAATACCTTGGGTCATCATTTCTTGAATTCGTTCAACCGCTTTTTGTTGCTCTTCATGAGAAAGGGTTGGTAAGTCATTTAGCATGCTCTGCTCCTTTGTTTGGGAGCAGAACTATATAAGGAGTGTTAGTAACTAGCAAGGAAATTGATTGAAGCGCCCATTGCATTTTCATTCGTGTAGTTAGCACTAATATCTAACTGGAATAAGTTTAATGGTGACAGGCCAATACCGGCAGTGACGGTTCCCTCTGAATCAGAGTAAGCTAGGTTCTTGTAATAGCCCGCTCTTAGCTTAAGTTGACGCAACAGATCGACTTCGGTACCAACACGAATCATCTGTTCATTGTCTTTAAACGACGTAAACTTTTCAGCTTCATTTAAATCGTAATCAACACTTAGCGTAAAGTAGTCTGCGACAATACCCGCTCCTACCGTATACACAGGCTCCAGTTTATAAGTGTATTTACCGCCCACTTGATGAGTAGCACTGCTCGTACTGCTTGTTAGCACTTTGGTTGAATCTTTGGTTTCAATATCCCGAGCGAGCAAGTTAGTTGCTGACACACCGACTCGGAATGGGCCGAAGAACCAAAGTGCACCGGCATCCATATTGAAGGCTGTTTCACCACCGCCATTTTCTCTTACGTCAGATAAATCGTAATCGTTAACTGAAGCAACGTAATTGTATGTATATATACGTTGAATTTTTGGTGTGATACCAAACGAGAGGTGCTGCCCCATAAAGGTTTGGTATTTCGCAAGAGAAAGCCCAACTTCGGTGACACCAATTGAAACAGCCTCAATGGCAGACAGTTCAAGCTTATCAATATCACTACCTGTAGTAAAAACCTCAGGTGTCGCAAATGATTCGGTATAGGCTTTAGCAAAAAGGTTAGCTGCTAAAAATCGATTTGGGAGGGCAAATGCAACTACCCCGCCGAGATTAACATTGGCTTGATTACCATCAAGCTTGTTGAGAGCGGCATCGAGATCAGACGTGTTCGTTGCATCGATGACGTCGTCGATATTTGATTTCATATCGTTGGGATCATTATAACTACCACCAAAACTCGGCGTAATCATACCTATGTCATCGTTTCTACGATAGATTGCAACCAGTGCTGGGTTGTAGAATGGCGCAGTTAGGAAGTTTGCAGAAACCACACCAACACCACCCATCGCATCACCACGCGCTTCGATCGCGTAGTTTGCTGCTGATAGAGGAAGACTGGCGAATGCAATTGACGCTGCGAGTAGCTTAGTAGTTTTGTTCATGCCGTTCATCTTTATTAGATCCATTACTTAGTTAACGGCACAATTCTAAATTACTTTAACTCCTCTTCGCTAGAAATATCATACGTTTTACTGATCGTTTGTACTTGTTCGACTGAAATGTCTCCTTGCCAGCGAGATTGCACCATTGAAACAGCCAATACATAGCGATCATTTGGTAAGTCTTCATTGGCTAAGCTTTTGGGATAATCAGATTCATAGCTTTTACCCCACACCTTGTCATATTTTTCGTCGACATAATCGAACAAACCAACGTCGAGCTTAGGCAATGGACAATAAGGATTTAATAGCTCTTTTTTATCAATTAGCCAAGTATCTTTGGATGCCCAACGAACTTGTTGACGCGTAACAACCTTACCGAGAATAACCCAAGTACTCCAAGAATCCCGAGCGTCAGTTTTAACGCTCAAACGATACAAGCCTGGATTAAGTTGCGTAGACAGATTGTACCGTTTGTAATATCGATGATCAGACGAGCCATTGCTCCCTTGGTCATCTTTAGAGAATTCACTGTCTGATGAAACGACCTTATCTACCCACTTCTCGAAAGTGATATTTTTAATGTTGTTACTAGACTCGACATTGATTTCTACACGGAAAGTGTCTCGACCGGGGCTCTGAATCATCATTCTTTTGATCACCACAGAGCTGATCCAATCAGGTAACGTCTTTTTAGTAAGGGTTTTACCACAATCTTTGTTCAATGCTTGAGCAAACAGTGTATTAAGATGCTCTTCTCGATACTCCGAAGCGTTGATTTGCCAAACTTCCACCAATGAATCAAACATCTGAGGTAAGTCATTGTTTAATAAATGTTTGTGAACTTGAGTTAACGCATCATTATTCTTAAACCAATCAGCAGCATGCGCCGTATTGATGAGGCTCGATAACATTAATACAGGAAGTAAGGCTTTTTTCATTACGCTTTCATCTTATAACCAACACCACGTAATGTTTCGATTTCTAAGCCTGGTAGCTTCTGCCTAAGTTGCAACACGTGGGTATCGACGGTACGGGTTGTTGGGAAGTGATTGTAACCCCACACATGGTCAAGCAGTTCATCACGTGTAAACACGCGTCCAAGATTACTTGCTAAGAACAACAGAAGATCAAATTCAGTACGCGTTAGCGTTGTTTCTTGCTCATGGAAAAACACTTCACGAGTGGCTTTATCGATAACAAGATTCTGAGCAGTTACTTTTGATTCATCTTTTTCTTCGGTGTCTGGTAGACGGAGTTGGGCACGAATTCGAGCAAAAAGTTCAGCTTCAGCGAATGGCTTCGTTAAGTAATCATTTGCCCCCGAATCTAGGCCTGCCACTTTATCTTTTACGGTAACGAGAGCCGTCAGTAAAATAACCGGAATGTCTTTCTTTTTCTTCCAATTTGGAAGAAAGTCTACTGAGTCACCATCAGGAAGTTGACGGTCTAAAATCACAAGATCCGCTTGCTCCCAATAGCCTTCAACTTCAGAGATGAGCTCTGCATGCAAACATTCATATCCAGCTTGCTCAAGGCTAACCAATAAACCGTCAGCTAAATTTTTATCATCTTCAACGAGAAGCAATGTCTGTTTCACAAGGTATCTCCAAAATAAATGTTGTTGGGGGGCCGATAAGCGTCATATGACCGCCCATTTTTCCGACCATAGATTCCACTATTGTCAGACCTAAACCTAGCCCACTCTTACTCACGAATGGCTTTCTTAGTTGCCCCCAATCTTTGCGGGATAAGTCTCCATTATCTATAACTTTAAATGTCAGCTTTTTGTCAGAAGTATTCAGTTCTAGTATTATAGGAGGCACACCGTACTTTACGGCGTTTCTGATTAAGTTATCGATACAGGTACCTAACCAATATACGTTCACTTTTGCAGCAATATCTTTATTCACACGCAGTTCAATTCCCGGTGCAAAATCTTCTTCAACTTTATATTGTAGCCAATCTTCTACGCTTGGCACCCACTCAGTGGCCAATGGTTGGTTATCCGATTGTAAGTAGTCTTTACTGGCTTCCGCCAACTGCCTTAAGCGACGAGTATCTTCACATAATCGACGAAATTCGTCATATACTGTCTCTGGCAACTGTTCGAATTCACGTCTAAATCCTTCAACTGTCAATGATAGACTCGCAATGGGTGTTCTTAACTCATGAGTCAGTATTTGAAGTACCAACATACGGCTTTTCATCTCTTGCTTGCGGCTATTCCAGCGATAAAGTGACCAACCCGACACAAGCGCGATATTCGCTATGAGCAAAATAAACATCGCGACTTGCAGCAGCTCTGAGTGATCTTCGATCTCCCAACATACGTTACCACGCTGCACGAAACAACTACTACCTTCTGACGACAAGCTGAATGATAATCCAACTTGCGTTGCATTTTCGTTCCAGACAGACTCTTTATATAAGTAATACCTGTCACCACGTTTCACCCACATCTCGTCAAGCTCAACAAACATGCTGGCACCGGATAACAGCGCAGTAATAGCGTCACTATCCATTTTTTGCAACCGAGATAACAGTTCATCGTGTTCAGTGTTTGGTCGCTCTTGAATGTGCATAAAGCGCTTTAAGTCATCGAACTTTTCAGGATGCTGTTCAACGTATCTTGCGGCATAAGACCCTCCGCCAGGATGGATTAAACCACTACGACTAAACCAACGGTCGGACAGTTTAGTTCCTTTACATAATGCTCGGGTAAAAACCAAAGGTTCCGTAATTAAGGGGCTTAATGGTAACTTACCGCTACAGGTTTTAGATAACTGATATAAGCGTTGGATGTCTTTTAATGGGTATTGGGCCGTTTGTGGCAGCATTGAGGACGGCATAATCAATCGAGTAGGATAATCAGCTTGAAGCAGTCGAATATCGTAAGACTCAATAGCCGTTTCATGATCAAATAGTTTAGTGAAGTTATCGATACGCTCAGGTAAAGAATCTTCAGCAAATACATTTACCGAGATGGATAACAGACTAACAAGGAGGATAAAAGTTCTTTTGATGATCACAAACTAGCACAAATTAATATTGACCAATCAAATATATACCATCTGTTGTCAAAGATAAATTTTTARCGGAACGAAAAACAATAAGTATCACACGTGACAACGATTGGAGGATAGCTCGCTGCAAGATAGGCCAGTAAATAGAAGGAACTCATAACGAGTTCCTTCTTATTTTAAGATTAAAGGTGCTCTAAGATTCCCAAGCAACTCTGTTTCGCATCACCAAACAGCATTTGCGTGTTTTCTTTAAAGAACAATGGATTCTGCACACCTGCATAACCCGTGTTCATCGAACGTTTAAATACGATAACATTTTGAGCATTCCAAACTTCCAGTACTGGCATACCAGCAATTGGGCTATTTGGATCTTCTAACGCAGCTGGATTCACAGTGTCATTCGCACCGATAACCAATACCGTATCTGTATCATCAAAGTCATCATTGATTTCGTCCATTTCAAGAACGACATCGTAAGGTACTTTTGCTTCAGCAAGTAATACGTTCATGTGACCCGGTAACCTGCCTGCAACAGGGTGAATACCAAATCGAACCTTAATACCTTGAGCACGCAGCTTTTCAGTGATGGCGTGAACGGGATATTGAGCTTGTGCTACTGCCATGCCGTATCCAGGAGTGATAATTACTGACTTGGAGTTTTTCAGCATATCAGCCACATCTTCAGCTGATGTTTCACGGTGTTCACCCTGCTCTTCATCGCCATCAGACACAGCCACTTCTTGGCCAAATCCACCCGCAATAACGCTAATGAACGAGCGATTCATCGCCTTACACATAATGTAAGAGAGAATTGCACCCGACGAACCAACCAACGCACCGGTTACGATAAGCAAATCATTCGCCAGCATGAAACCTGCTGCTGCTGCTGCCCAACCAGAGTACGAGTTCAGCATAGAAACCACGACTGGCATATCAGCGCCGCCAATCGATGCCACTAAATGATAGCCGAATGCGAAAGCAATCAGTGTCATCACCATTAACGCAAACATGCTGCCATCCGCTTTCACGAACATGATCATCAGCAGTGCAGAAATTACGATAGCCGCTAGGTTCCACTTGTGCTTATGAGGGATGTTCAATGCAGACGAAGAGATAACGCCGCGAAGCTTACCAAACGCAACAATAGAACCCGTGAAGGTGACCGCACCGATAAATACCCCAAGGAACACTTCCACTAAGTGGATAACGTGCTCTGCATGAATATCTACAGGGTTGATCGAAACAGCAGTCGGTGGATCGATATAGCTATTATAACCCACAAGTACCGCCGCCATACCCACAAAGCTGTGCAGAATAGCCACCAGCTCAGGCATTTCAGTCATTTCTACTTTTCTTGCATAGTGGATACCAATGCCACCGCCGATCACCATTGCAATGATGATCCACACAATACCAGCAGAATGAGGGCCAAAGATCGTCGCGATCAATGCGATTGCCATACCTGTAATACCGTAATAGTTACCTGCACGTGCAGATTCCTGTTTCGATAATCCAGCCAAACTCATGATAAAAAATACAGCAGCAACAATATAAGCTGCTTGTACTAATCCTTCAGACATCTGTTACTCCTTAGTCTTTACGGAACATTTCAAGCATACGTTTGGTCACGGTAAAGCCACCAAAGATATTGATACTTGCAATTAATACGGCAATAAATGATAAGAACGTGACGACGCCACTTCCTTGTCCGATCTGTAACAGTGCACCTACTACAATGATCCCCGAAATCGCGTTCGTCACGGACATCAAAGGCGTATGCAAAGAATGGCTGACATTCCAAACTACGTAATAACCCACCACACAAGCGAGAACAAAAACGGTAAAGTGAGATAAGAACGCAGCTGGAGCAACCGAAGCTACCCAAGCGAATGCACCAACAGCAATTGCCATGCCTGCCGCTTTCTTCATTGGAGAAACAGGTTCTTCAACTTTAGGCTCTGGTTTGGCCGCTTTTGGCTTAGCTTGTTGTGGTTGAGCTGAAACTTGAATTGGTGGAGCTGGCCAAGTGAGCTCGCCCTCTTTAACGACAGTAACACCACGCAGAACAACATCTTCAAAGTCGATATTGATGTTGCCATCTTTCTCTTTGCAAAGCAGTTTCAGCAGGTTAACTAGATTCGTTGCATACAGTTGAGATGATTGAGTCGGTAGACGACCAACCATATCGGTGTAACCGACAACCTTTACGCCATTCGCCGTTGTAATGACTTGATCCGCAACCGTGTATTCACAGTTACCGCCATTGGCTGCCGCAAGGTCTACAATCACACTACCTGCACTCATGCTGTCTACCATCTCTTTGGTAATCAGCTTAGGCGCAGGTCGACCTGGAATCAGCGCCGTTGTAATGATGATATCGACGTCTTTCGCTTGAGCGGCATAAAGCTCTTCGGCTTTCTTATTGAATGCTTCAGACATCTCTTTAGCGTAGCCATCACCCGCACCGGTATCTTCTTGGAAATCCACTTCCAAGAACTCCGCACCCATTGACTCAACTTGTTCTTTTACTTCAGGGCGAACATCGAACGAACGAACGATAGCGCCTAAGCTACCCGCCGCGCCTATTGCTGCCAAACCAGCAACACCCGCACCGGCAACCAATACTTTTGCGGGCGGAACTTTACCAGCTGCTGTAATTTGACCGGTAAAAAATCGACCAAATTCATGCGCGGCTTCAACAACAGCACGATAACCTGCGATGTTTGCCATAGAACTCAATGCATCGAGTGCTTGAGCTCTTGAAATTCGTGGGACAGAATCCATCGCCATCACGTTAATATTGCGAGTGGACAATTGTTCCATTAATTCTGGGTTTTGCGCTGGCCAAATAAAGCTGACCAATGTTGCGCCATCTTTGAGTAATTCGATTTCATTTTTATTATCGTCAACGATCGGAGCGTTAACTTTAAAGATAATATCGGACTTCCAAGCCTCATCGGCGGTAACAACTTTTGCTCCAGCTTGTTCATACGCTGCATCTTCAAAACTTGCTAACGCACCAGCTTGTGACTCAACACAAACTTCAAACCCTAATTTTAATAGCTGTTCTACCGATTTCGGCGAAGCAGCGACTCGCGTTTCTCCCGCGAGTGTTTCTCTTGGTACACCAATTTGCATAGCGATTCCTTGACTATTGGCACAATGACTTGTTCGTTTGTATCTAACGACAACTAATACTTCAAGCGTTTTATTCAAAGAACAGGAAAAGTTATTACTTATAACGATTTAGTTGAGTTTTCGGCGCTTCATTTCGACAAAAGTTGGCTTCCTTAAAGCAATGCCTCAAATCATTGACTAGCCACCCTTTTAGTAACAACCCACTCGCTGGTCCTTGTATCTAAAACGAAAAAAACTTTCAACATAGACACTTGAAAGTTCCATAAATGATGACCGACATCAACCTAATATTAATTGATTAACTAAAAATATTACCGCTCATTTGATCAATGAACATCTGTGATTTTTTGAGCATCAATTGATTAGCATCTTCTTTGTTTGAAACGACATCAGAACGAATAAAGCGATGAGTTTTGATTTCGCCATCGACTTCTTTCTCAATTCGCCCAGCAACGCGGTACTGACCAGACTCTGCAATGGCATCTTGGTAAATACTGAACCCTTTGTATTCCACTGGTTCAATTTCTACTTTTTGTTCGGTTTTTTCTTTACCACCAAATAATCTAGAAAAAAATCCCACTGTTTAACCCTCATTAACTAACTGAACTGCCTTTAAAATATCATGACTATTTGCCATTCAACAACGGCTTTTCATACCATTGTAATTCTACGTCATCATCAAATTTGTGTTGACTAAATATTACGGGAACATTGTCGTCACGTTCACGTCTTCGATCGTCAATAATCATCCTTTCTGCATTTTTGACCGCAATCACACTATTTCGTTTATAGAGCACCAATTTGTTTTCTGGCAATGCGGAAAGAAAATCGATATCAAAGCGGATATAAATGGGTTTAAGTTGACCCAACGCCAGGCATGCAAGATCAGCCAACTGTTCGTTGGTATAACTAGAAACATATTTATCACTACTCAAAACATGTCCAACGAGTGTTTCCATATAGTTATGTACATCCACACTGATTTGCATACCACATCTCCGTCTATAGCGTTTAATAATGTCATTCTTAACAATGGACTAATATTGACCATTAATGTTTACATATGACCTTTTGATAAGTATCCATAACGACTCGTTGATTTTTCATATATAATGTCTAGCTTGCTCTAACACGAATAGCAAATCAAATACATATAGGGTGCATCGAATGGAGTGTATGCCTTGCTCTTACACCAATGTGTGCAAAAGTTTGGCAATGGCATATTAAAATGTGACCTATATGAACATTATAAGATCATCAGTAAACTCAGGTTCACCATATAAATGACATCTTCTTTCGTAACGTCGAGCTTGTTTCGATTTTGCTCTCCCCTAGTTCTGTTGGCAATGATATTTTTAGGTATGAACAGTGTCATCCATGTGACGGTTTCAAACCTAGGCTTTGCTAGCAACCTGCCGTACATTCTTTTGAGCTTTGCCGTTTTGTTATGCCATACCTTCAGACAAGGTAGAATGGCAATGGTGTCTCTTAGCTTACTTGTGGCGTACCTCATAATCCAAATTCGTTTGCAAACGCCACTGAATACCGGCACGACTTTACTTGAGCTGTCTCTACTGGCTACTTTACTACCCGTTGCCTGTTTATTGGTCTATGCGTTTCCGAATAACGGCGTTAACTCAAAATCGATGCTACTTTATGCCATCATCGTCGCGCTGTTTATCATTTGGGCACAGCTTTTTGTATCTTACTTCCAAGATGGCGGTTTTAAATCATGGAGTGAAGGAGTCCTATTTACGGTTAACGGCTTATCTAGACTGCCATTTGTTCTTGTTTTATATAGTCTAAGTTTACTGGGCTTAACATCCATTTTAGTTTTGATTTATAACCGCTCTATTGATGCTGTGGTTTATAGCACTATCTTACTTACATCATGCACATTCATCCTTTTTGATGTCCAATTCATCTCAAGCACTATGTTTTCAACATTAGGGCTCTTAATGATCATTTATGTGATGTCAGCAAGCCACGATATGGCATTTAACGACCAACTGACTAACATCCCTGGCCGACATGCGTTAGAAGTTGATATGAAACATTTAGGCCGTAAATACTCAATGGCGATGATCGATATCGATCACTTCAAAAAATTTAATGATACCTACGGGCATGATATCGGTGATGACGTACTAAGACTGGTAGCCCGCCTTATTACCGAGACAGGCGGTGGTGCTCGTGCTTATCGCTACGGTGGTGAAGAGTTCACGATCCTTTTTAAAAGTAAGCATGCTGAACAAGTAAAGCCACACTTACAAACGCTCATTGCTAATATACAGAAATACGACATGATTATTCGTAATACCAACAGTCGTCCGGAGAATCATGAATTAGGCATAAAAAAACGTGGGTATAGTAACCAACCGATGAAAACGGTAAACGTCACCATAAGTATTGGTCTGTCTGATAACACAACAGCCAAACAGCCTGAGGATGTATTGAAACTTGCTGATAACGCA
This sequence comes from Vibrio minamisatsumaniensis, assembly GCF_050337445.1. Classification (NCBI taxonomy): domain Bacteria; kingdom Pseudomonadati; phylum Pseudomonadota; class Gammaproteobacteria; order Vibrionales; family Vibrionaceae; genus Vibrio; species Vibrio minamisatsumaniensis. Next base: position 11,235 of record NZ_JAKJSY010000018.1, read on the forward strand.
CTTTACAAAGCCAAAGAAACGGGCCGAAACAGGCTATGCGAAAGTTTGGTATCGCAATAGTTTGCAGTAAGCCGAACAGAAGCGTCAACAAGCAGAAGAGAAGGTCATTAGTCTTGGTTAAAGAAAATAACCAAGCTCCCTCCTTTTAGATTACTTCCGTAATTGATCGTAAATCCGATACCTACGTTATCAACCAAATCATTAAAAAGGTTAGGGTCGAGCAACCAACCTATACTGCCTTCATAATAAGATCTCGTCCCCATTGAATTAACAGTATCACCACCAATTTCAATCCTTTTGATACTCGAGTACATCGAGGTGACGTTTTTATCCCAATGTATCAAGTCATAGAATACTTTCGCCTCATTTGCGATGTACCAACCTTCAGGACGACCAACGTTACCATTATTCGCCTCGCCCCATCCAACACCTTTGAAGTAATGCCAACTGGAACTGAATTTGTATTTTCCCCAGTTACTCTTATCTTCATATGTGAGTTTGATTTTAGGCTCAATGATGTATGCCCATGCGTCAGTATTAACATAGACGCCATCTAATAATCCTCGAATGGGCTCAGAGATTGAAGAACGATACTCAAAGTCGTTACGATAGTAAGAAAAGTGGTTACCAATCGCAGAAGTGAAGCTCCAGTGGTTATCTAATTGGGTTATGTTAGCAAATTCGACATAACCAGAAACAACCGATTCTTTTTGAAGATCACTCTGCACGTTAGGGGCGAACGAGATGTCCTTTTCAATTCTTAGGGCTGACAGACGTAAGGTCACCTCTTGATGATTGTCTTCAATGTACTGTGGCAGTTCAAACGTGTATGGCAGGATTATCGATGTAATATTCTGTCTACGCTCCACCGAGTCACTGGAGCCAATTTGGTCATTATCTAAACGAAAGACTTTATTCGGATCGAAATTATTAACGCCAAAGGTAAATACATCCGTATCGTTAAGCAATACGCCTGCCGCGAACGTTTGTTCGATATTCTTTCTGAAAGAATTTGACAACGCAGAAGCATTAACTACCGAGGGAAAAACAGTACAAAGCAGTGATAATACGGTTGCCCTGTTTGTTAATACTGTTGAGTAAAACTTAAAATACGACATATTTTTTCACTAAATTGCTTCCTAGCTTAGTGCTATTAGAAGTATAAAATCAAATATCTAAATGAGTTCGCCTATTCACGAGCAAGCTTTACAATGCTGTGATGTATAAAGGTGTTTCTGCCGCTTTGTTTTGCTTGATAAAGCGATTGATCCACCTGTTCATAAATTGAGGCGATAGGCTCATCCCCTCTAGGTACAAATGACAGAACACCTTGCGACACGGTCACCCGATCAGACACCCTAGAATGAGCATGCGCGTAATTCATTTCATGCAGCGCTTCTTTGATTCGCGAAGCCTGTACATGAGCGTTTTCGCCATCGGTATCACTTAGAATTAGAATAAATTCTTCTCCACCATAGCGACCTACATATTCACCGGCACGTACAAACAGTCGCTTTAAGATAGTTGCGAGGCTCTGTAAGCATCTATCCCCTTGAATATGCCCATAATTATCATTGTAAGGCTTAAAAAAGTCTACATCTAAAAGAATCACTGACATACATACCTTTCTTCGCCCATGCCAAGCAATGCTCTCTTCAAGCTTAGTATCCATATATCGACGATTGTATAACTTAGTTAAACCGTCTTCATTAGCTTGCTGTTGTAGGAGTATATTCAGTTCTTCAAGTTTGGCAGTACTTTGCTTTAACTCTCGCCTCATATGTGCAATGCGCTGCATGGCAATCAGCTTGGAATTCAAAACGACTTTATTAACAGGTTTGATAAGGTAATCGTCGCCCCCTGCATCAATCGCTTTAGCAATCATTTCAGGCTCTTCATGCCCACTTAAAAAGATGATAGGTACCCATTCAGGAAATTGCCTACGGACTTCGCTCGCCACTTCAAAACCGTCCATGTCTGGCATACTAATATCAAGTAAAACAAGTTCAGGATCAAAATCACAATAGACATTCAGGGCTTGTTTTCCGCTACCAACAGCTTCGACAATGTGACCCAGTTGTTTGAGTCGAATAGCAAGTTGCATCCGATCTAGTTGAACGTCATCAACCAACAATATGCGCATCGATGAACCTTTTTCTATCATCACATCACCTTTATCTAGTGCTTAATATTGAAAGTAGCTCAAATTGAGGCTTAAATCATGCCCTAATTTCTATATTATGTTGACTTTTTTACAGATTTTTTTAGCATAGTTTCTTTTTGAAGAGAAATACTATGTCAGACGCGACAAGCAACGAACCACAAGAAATCGATTTAGCCACTGTCTCACCAGAGCTTCGTCAAGTTATCGAATTTGATGAAGTTCCAAAAGAGATGCACTTTATGGTTACTTCTATTCATGAAGTGTCTGAGGAAGCAGTACGTGAAGCATGGAGCAGCCTTCCAGCAAGCGCACAAAATGTTTTAGACAATTTCGAACAATTCCACGCGCTTATCTCTGTTAGTCAAGCTTTTGCAGGCATCAATGTAATGGAAGAGTTCCCAACTCTTAAATTACCTGAAGACATGACTGATGAAGAAAAAGAAGAGTACCGTGCGCAACTGCTAGACCAAGTTCTGCACAACTGTGTCAAAGACATGGTTAAACAAATCAAGAAAGCTCGTCGCGACGCTATCTTGAAGCGTGATTTTAAAGAAGTTTTTACTAAGTAAGTCGCCAAGCGCTGAACACAATCTAAGCGCCAACAGCATAGTAATGACTAAGCCGCATGTTAGTTCAAACTCGCGGCTTTTTTTGTGCCCACGCATTCCATTGCCTTTATTGCTCTATGGTGTCTTTTCGTTTGTCACAATGCTCACTCAGACACATAGATTGTGACGTAAACGTCCATTTATGCGATATAACACGACATTGGTCTCTCTTTGCGCCGTTAATGTCAAACATCAATAAACAAATTAATGCGTCACGGCAATATCTCGTTGAGCGACACTCACACCTTTTATTTGCGCGTAAACACGTTGCCCTATGTCTAGATTCAACTCGTCCAGTGCCCATAAGGTAATGGTTGCCCATAGATAGCATCCAGACTCTAACTCTAACTCGACAGACACACTCTGTTTGTCTGTGCCTTGCTGGTGCGTCTCTATACTTTTAATGGTCACAGGGAGAATATTACGTATGGAAGTCCCATTTGGCTTTTCTAGCGAAATAGAAACGTCGTTTGCCCTAACTTGCAGTCTCAAAGCAGTACCGATCTCGCTGGATACCTTCTGAACCCATAACGACGTCGATTTCCCTATTGTCAAACGTGACAATGCATAATCATCATTATGTTCCGTTAAGCGTGCTTCAAATAGTGAGCTCTGTTCTGAGAAAGATTGCCACGGTTGCATGGCTCTTGATGCCCATACCTCTTCCGTTCTGCCGGATGAAATGACTTTCCCCTGGTCGATTATCACTAACTGATTTGCCAAGCGTAAAATTTCGTTAAGACTATGGGTCACGTAAATGATCGGGATCTGAACCGTTTCAGAGAGATTTTCCAAAAAAGGCATCACCTCGCGCTTACGGGGTAAATCGAGAGACGCTAGAGGCTCATCCATCAGTAAAATGCTTGGTTTAGAAAGCAAAGCACGACCTATCGCAACACGTTGCCTTTCCCCCCCTGACAAGCTTACTGGGTAACGGTCTAATAATAAACCGAGAGACAACAAAGAGACTATCTGCTCAAAGTGCGCTTTATCGACCCTTTTCATTCCGTACTTAAGATTCGCCACCACCTTCATGTGCGGAAATAATCGCGACTCTTGGAACACATAACCCACGTTACGTTTATGAGTCGGCAAGTTAATGCCACTATCACTATCAAATAAGGTCCGTCCTGACACACTGATTACGCCCTTGTCCGGCGGTTTAAGTCCACTAATCGCATTGATAAGTGATGTTTTACCGGCACCGGAACGACCGAAAATGGCAGTAATACCATGACTCGGCAATTCTAAATCAATGTCAAAAAACGATTCACCAAGCTGTTGTTGGTACCGGAGTATCAAAGCACTCATGCTCTTCCCCCTAAACGCTGCGATGATTTTCTATTTAACCATTCAGATAGCATCAATGAGCCGAGCGCGATTACGATAGATATAACACATAAGCGCGCCGCTTCCATTTCTGCGCCGGGTGTTTCGATAAAGGTGTACATGGCCAGTGGGATCGTTTGTGTTTCACCGGGAATATTGGAAACAAAGCTGATGGTGGCACCAAACTCACCGAGGCTTCTCGCGAATGAAAGCATGGTGCCCGTTATGATCCCCGGGATCATTAAAGGTAAGGTGATAGTGAAAAACACTCGAATCGGAGAAGCGCCGAGTGTCGCGGCGGCCTCTTCGAGTTTACTGTCTACCGTTTCTAGGCTCAATCTAATAGAGCGAACCATTAATGGCAACGCCACAACCACACAAGCGAGTGAAGCGCCCTTCCAACTAAAACTGAATACCACACCAAAAACGTCGTTAAGCCACGCACCGATGATGCCTTGTCTGCCCATCATCACTAGCAGCAAATAACCAATGACGACAGGTGGAAGTACCAAAGGTAAATGGACGATGCTCTCTACAATACTTTTGCCCACAAATTGTTTTTTAGCAAGCAGCCACGCTAAACCAATGCCGATAGGAATAAGCCATAAGATCGCAAATCCAGCGACTTTTAAGCTCAGCAGTAAAGCTTGGTATTCGTATTCCGATAAATACATCATTTATTCACTTTAAATCCAAAGCTATTCAGGATCTCTTTGGCTTTATCACTCTTAAGGAAAGCATAAAAGTCTTTCGCAATGGCCTTATTGCTCAAATTCGCTACAGGGTAACGTATAGGGGTGTGTAGATCGGATGGAAATGTCGACACTAAGTTCACTTCTTTAGAGAGTAACGCATCGGTTTTATAGACAATGCCAAGCTTCGCTTCACCGCGCTCGACTAAGGCCAACGCCATACGAACATTGTTACTTGGTGCTAATCGGCTCTTCACATCATCCCATACGCCCAATGTTTCTAATGCTTCTTTCGCATAAATACCAGCCGGAACCGAAAGCGTGTTGCCAACCGCAAGCCTTTCATTAGTCAGAAAATTAACCCATTGTTCACCTTTTGACTGGTCGAATGTTACCGATGTTCCTTTCGGAGAAATCAGCACGAGTTCGTTTTCACACAAGTTTGTGACATTGTCACTCAAAACCAGCTTCCTATCGACTAAATACGTCATCCACTTGTCGTTTGCTGAAATAAAAATATCGGTGGGTGCTCCTCGTTCAATTTGTCGCACCAAAGAAGACGTGCTCGCATACACAGGGATGACATCGACTGAATGCTCTTTCTCAAACTCTTCAACCAGTAGGTTAACAGCGTTGGTCATAGATGATGCGGCGTAAATTCGTAGCTTTTCTGCGGCCAGAATATTCATCGAACTCAACAGGGAACTAAACGCTAGGCTAAAAAGGATGATTTGCTTTCTCATTATTCTCTCTTATCTATGATTCTTGTTCAGTTCTGGTTAACACTGGGAGTTCCGGCCAAAGTAAGTCAAGATTCAAGTGCTCTTCAATAGCATCTGCGATTCGATTAATTCCCACCTCTTTAAGCTGTTCGTGATCAATCGATGTCACGTCGTTGGCACCTGCCCATTCGCAAATAAGCGATAGTGCATCACTACTATCGAACACGCCATGTAGATAAGTACCAAAAATCGAGTTATCTTGATTCACTGCGCCATCTAGGCTGCCTGATTCCAATTGAATCGGCAACAGTGCTTCTTTGACATCCGTCTTACCGACGTGAATTTCATACCCTTTGACTGGCGCTTTTTTACCATCAAGTGTCATAGTACCGCGCACATTGGTTAACGTTTTCTGTTGCGTTAAGGTAGTTTCTATATTGAGATATCCGAGCCCTTCACTGCTACCAGGATCCCCCTCAACACCATTCGGATCGTGGATGAGCTTCCCTAACATCTGGTAACCACCACAGATCCCGACCACTTTACCACCCAAGCGTAGATGACGCTGAATGTCTTTATCCCACCCTTGCTGTTTTAGATAATCCAGATCCGCTCGAACAGACTTTGTACCCGGTAACACGATCAAATCAGCGTTATTGAGTCGTTCACCTTTGCCGACATAACGCAAATCTATCGATGGATTAAGCCTCAACGCATCAAAATCTGTATGATTACTGATTCGTGTTAGCACAGGCACCACAACCTTAAGCTTAGCCTCCCCATTAGACTCTTGTGCAGAAGTAATGGCATCTTCCGCTTCAAGGTTAAAGCCATGCAAGTATGGCAATACCCCAATGACCGGCTTTCCTGTTTTCTCTTCTAGCCAATCTAAACCAGACTGAAGAAGCGCAATATCACCTCTAAATCGGTTAATGACGAAGCCTTTTACGCGAGCCTGTTCAGACTCAGACAATAGCGCTAATGTACCGTAGAGATGCGCAAAAACGCCACCACGGTCAATGTCTGCCACGATAATCACCGGGATATCCGCTTTTTCAGCAAATCCCATGTTGGCGATATCATTTTCACGAAGATTAATTTCAGCGGGGCTACCAGCACCTTCAATCATGATGCTTTCATATTCTGCAAAAAGTCGATCAAAAGAATCGATAACCGTAGTCATCGCCACTTTCTTGTAATCATGATAACTGGTCGCTTCCATATTACTCAGCGCTCGGCCTTGAAGAATAACTTGCGCTCCGGTATCTGAGTTAGGTTTTAGCAGTAGTGGGTTCATATGCACGGTGGGTTCGATATTACACGCTTGTGCCTGTACTGCTTGTGCACGGCCTATCTCGCCACCATCTTTGGTTACAGCACTGTTCAAAGCCATATTTTGTGGCTTGAAGGGGGCGACTTTGATTCCTTTTCGAGCCAAAACACGGCATAAACCTGCCACCAAAACACTTTTCCCTGCATCTGATGTTGTCCCTTGAACCATAAGGGCGCTTAGTGGTGATCGCATTTGTATTGAAATCCTTAATTGTGTGTTCTTCATCTTAGGTTCGTATCACTTGATGGCCGAGAGAATGGCGACAGACATCATCATCATGGGATGGGCTCACGACACCTAACGTTAAGACGGTACTTATCTCGCACTATATTAACGTCATTACCGAGTAGATGCTCAATAAAATGAACAGAAAATGAATGCCTTGCTCACTGTGGATTCAATCTTAACGTTGTCTAATGTCGCCCTCAAAACAATTGTTTAAATCAAAAGTCAACGCCTAAGGATTCATCATGAAAAACACCCTATTGACGATCGCAACCACTATTATTCTTGCTCCTACTTTCGCGGTTGCCAGTGACCACAATGACAACAAACACGAGCACGAGCACGAGCACGGCATTGTTTATAGCGGACCGATCGAAACGGTTTCTATTGCCAGTCTACTCGACAACACTCGTATGCTTACCGAGCAAGATGCGATTGTAGACGGTAAGATTGTTCGTCAGCTCAACAATGACACGTTTATTTTCTCTGATGGACAGCGTGAAATTCAAATTGAACTCGATGACGACATTCACTTATTACAGCCGCTAACCGCTGACACCAAAGTCCGTATCTTTGGTGAATATGAAGGTGGTAACACACCCGAGATTGAAGTCGATCACATCCAAATTTTGTAAATTGATCACTTAAAACACAGAAAAAATGGTCAACTTCAAATAAATGGCCTGCATATTGCAAGATATTTTGTATATACTGCTAGAAAATATAATTTATATGGAGTTACCATGCTAGGTCGCACAAACAAGACTGCCCTTTTAGGGTTAGCTGCACTGTGTTCATTCTCTGCGTCTGCAAACAACTTTAACTACAACACATTCGAGATGCGCATGGGAGCAAGCCCAACAACGTTTGGTGGCGAGTTCACAACCCTGTTCACTCAAAATGCTCATTTTATCGGTCGTATTGATAGTGGTTTCGAAGATGACTGGGATGCTGCCGGTGGCGTAGGGTTTAATGGCCCTATTGGTCAGTTCGCTGATATGTATGGTCAGATGTTATTGCATAACATCGAACGCAATGACGAAAACAAGATCAAAACAGAAGTGAATATTGGGGTGCGAGCTTGGGTAATTGCAAATATTGAAGTCAATGCACGACTGGGGCAGCTTATCGATAATGATGATACTAAGTCCATTGTTGGTTGTGGCGCTCGTTTTCACTCCACCGAACAACTTTCTGTTGGTGTGGATCTACGAAATAATGGTACCTATGGACATCAAATCTTAATGTCTGCTCGATTCGGCTTCTAATCTAGATTCATGAATCTGCGATACCAAATAAAAAGCCCTGAGCGATTATGCTCGGGGCTTTTTACTATCAGCAGCTAGCTATCGCTCATATTCACCTTGTGTTTTATGAGCAATACCTTCCTTATAAATTCACCATCAACATCTTTTTCTGATGATCTAAGTACTCTTCATAAGTACCCTGGAAGCTCACCAATTGTTGGTCTTTCACATCAATAATGTGGGTCGCTAGTGACGAAACAAATTCGCGGTCATGGCTTACGAAAATCAACGTACCAGTATAAACTTTTAACGCATCGTTCAGCGCTTGGATTGCTTCCATATCCATGTGGTTGGTCGGTTCATCCATGACAAGCACGTTGATGTCTTGCATCATTAGCTTACCAAATAGCAGACGGTTCTTCTCACCACCAGAACAGTTACGCGCTTTCTTATTCGCATCATCAGCAGTGAACAATAGACGACCTAAAATACCACGTACCATTAGGTCATCGTGCTTCACTGTGCGCCATTGTGAGATCCAATCGAAGATACTTAAGTCGTTATCAAAGTCAGACGTACTATCTTGTGGGCAGTAGCCTACCGATGCGTTTTCAGACCATTTCACGATACCTTCGTTTTGTTTCAGTTCTTGCACTAGGCATTTTAAGAGTGTGGTTTTACCCACGCCATTCTCACCAATAACCGCAAGACGAGTACCTGCTTCCAGTAATAAGTTACCACCAGCAAACAGTGTTTCGCCATCGAAGCCGTGACCAAGGTCTTGAATCTCTAGCGCTTGACGGTGTAATTTTTTACCTTCACCAAAATCAATTGAAGGGCTCATACGACTGGATGATTTCACTTCATCAAGCGTGATTTTGTCCATTTTCTTAGCACGAGAACTTGCTTGTTTGGCTTTGGATGCGTTCGCACCAAAACGGTTAACGAAATCTTGAAGCTCACTAATTTCAGCCGCTTTCTTAGCATTGCTCGCTAGAAGTTGGTCACGAATCAACCCCGATGCTTCTAGGAAGTACTCGTAGTTACCAGGGTAAATACGCAGTTCACCGTAGTCTATATCCGCCATATGCGTACATACAGAGTTGAGAAAGTGTCTATCATGCGAAATGATGATCATTGTGCATTTACGCTGGTTTAGCTCTTCAGCAAGCCAGTTGATCGTGTGAATGTCCAAGTTGTTGGTTGGTTCATCGAGTAACAAAATATCTGGGTTAGCGAACAACGCTTGCGCCAAAAGAACACGTAATTTCCACCCCGGAGCAACCTGCTGCATCAAGCCAAAGTGGAACTCTTCTTCGATACCGGCTTGGATTAGGATGTCGCCGGCGCGGCTTTCTGCTGTGTAGCCATCCATTTCCGCGAACTCGCTTTCAAGTTCAGCGACTTTCATACCGTCGTCTTCGCTCATTTCTGGTAAAGAGTAAATACGGTCACGTTCTTGCTTTACTTGCCACAGCTTTCTGTCACCCATGATCACAACGTCAATTACGCTATACTGTTCAAACGCGAACTGATCTTGGCTTAAAACCCCCAGTTTTTCTCCTGGCGTGATCGACACGTTACCCGAACTTGGCGCTAACGCTCCACTTAGGATTTTCATAAACGTTGATTTTCCGCAACCATTGGCGCCGATCAAACCGTAGCGGTTGCCGTTACCAAATTTAGCAGAGATGTTTTCAAACAGCGGCTCTGCGCCAAATTGCATTGTGATGTTCGCGGTAGATATCAAAGAACTAATTCCTAAGCATGTACTGACAGATAATGATTAAGCGTGTTTACACGCCTAAATAAGCAGTACGAAAGTATGGATTAAACATAAAACGAAGCGCGGATTATATAGAGATCAGGATCACATTGTCGAGGTTAAACAGTGAACGGATAGCGAACAAAGCGCAATTAGTTACATTTCCTCGGTTATTGGGCAATAAAAAGAAAAAACCCCTGTTAATTCCATTAGCAGGGGTTAGATTCATTAAACAATAAAAGTGCCAGAGCGAATCTGAGTTAAACGCGCTTGACGCTATTTAGCCACTTTTTTCTGAACGTATTTTTGGCCAACATCGACAACGGCAACGTCTCTGAAGAAACTTCTACCCAACAATAATGGGAAAGAGAGGTGTGTTCGATCGGCTAACGTAAATTCGGTTTTATCTTTTAGGTCACCGATTTGAATCGCAGCAACAACCACAGCACGTCGTTGTGTACCTTCTGCGCTTGATTGCTTGATTTTAACCCAACGCTCTACAGGTAAGCTGATCTCTTCTGTTGTTATACCGTCATGTTCAATTTTGAATTTAACCCAATCTTTTCCATCGCGTTCAAAATTAACAATATCAACCGCACTGATTGAAGAGGTTGTCGCGCCAGTATCGACACGAGCTTTAAACGATTCTTTCAGACCAGGTACAAACACCCACTCCTCTTCACCTAGAATCAGTTTACCGTCGCTTGTCTTCACCGATTTTTCTACTGGTTTCTCAACCGGTACCGGCTTTTTCTCTGGTTCCGTTGGCTTTACTTCTTCAGGCTTCTCTGCGGGTTGTGTTACTTTTTCGCCTTCCGCAGTGTCAATCTTAGAAGAGTCACCTGCAATCGGTTCTTCAATTTGCGGCTTTTGATCTGGCTCGACTGGGACTTGAGTTGTCGTTGAACAAGCAAACAGACCTCCGCTTAACATAAGAGTTACAATCGCTTTCCAATTATACATTCAGTCACCTTCTATTTTGCTACGTTAGCTATCGCCTTTGCTACATAAGGAATATGAGATTCAGAAAGACCGGCGATATTGATGCGACCATCACCAACACCATAAATGCCATACTCTTCACGTAATTGATTCATTTGAGTTTCTTTAAAGCCTAGTACAGTAAACATACCTTTATGCTTTTCAATGAAGTCAAATTGTGACGTGTTATAAGTATTTCGCAATTCGTCACACAAACTTTGGCGAAGATTTAACAAACGTTGTTGCATTTGACTTAATTCTTGCTTCCAAATAGCGGTTAGCTCTTGATTCTGTAGAATCGTCTTGACCAATGCTGCACCATGATCTGGTGGCATAGTGTAAGTTGAACGAGCCAGCGTAAGCAGTTTACCTTTTGCATTTCCAACGTGCTCGCTGTTCTTACCGATCACGATTGCTGCCCCTGTTCTTTCACGGTATAAGCCAAAGTTTTTCGAACAAGAAGTGGTGATCAACATCTCTTCGACGTTATTCGCCATATGTTGAAGGCCTTTCGCGTCTTCTTCTAGTCCGTCACCAAAGCCTTGGTAGGCAATATCAACGAACGGTATAAAACCATTTTTTTGTGATAATTTGGTGATTTCCTGCCACGCTTCAAAGTCGATGTCGGCACCTGTTGGGTTATGACAGCAACCATGCAGTAATACAACGTCTGACGGACCCGCTTTTGAAAGGTCGTCCAACATTTTTGTCGTATCAACTTGCTTCGTTTCTGGACTAAAGTAATGGTAATAACGAACTTTTAAGCCTGCAGCTTCCATTACCGGTTTATGGTTAACGTAGCTTGGGTTTGAAATCCAAACCGTGGTATCTGGTTGAGAGACTTTCATTAAGTCGCCCAACATACGAAGCGCACCACTTGCACCTGGCGTTTGAATCGCAGCAACACGATCCATGACTGAGGTGCCTTTAAGCAGCAGATCAACCATGCTCTGGTTAAACTCTTCACAGCCTGCTAGGCCAACATACGCTTTGGTCTTTTGCGTTTCGACAACCCTATCTTGAGCCATAGAAACGGCTTTCATTATAGGTGTTTCACCTTGATCATTTTTATAAACACCAATGCCTAAATCGACTTTATCAGTGCGAGGATCGCTACGATAAGCGACGGAAAGAGATAGAATTGGATCTAAAATTGGTTTTGGTAGATGTGAAAACATGAAAGTCACAACCCTTTGAAATTCAAGTAATGAACTCCAAGTTATCATTTAACCGATGATTTAAGAAACAGAAATTCGCCTAAGTTAGGTTTTTTAGCCGATAATCCTAGTTAAATTCCCCCCATCCCAACATTCCGGACTTCAGATAGTTTAATATTTCATCACAGTAGAATTGAGAAAAACCCAAAAGCAAAAAACCTCAACGGTCAATTGAGGTTTTTTCTTTACATAATCACAGAGCCATTTAGCTTGATGTTGATCCACTAAACTCTAAATTGATGAATGATTTGGTTAGAACTGCCTCTCCAATCTAGCATAGGATCCGCTTTATCTTGTTCGAAACGACCGTCAATCAGAGTATCAACGTATTCCAATACTTGCTTCTGCTTTTCATCAAGCTCAGCTAACTCATAGCCAGTCCACATCCAAATATCTTTACCTTCACATTCTGCTTTGACACGCTGAACAAGCTTAAGCACTTCAGACACATTCGCAGGATGCAGCGGATCACCACCAGAAAGCGATAAACCACGGCGCTTGATTCGAGGATCATTAAGATCAGCAACGATGCGGTCTTGTAGCTCTGGCGTGAACAAGTGACCAGAGTCCAATCTCTGCGTCGATTGGTTATAACACCCACGACACTGGTGCACACAGCCCGATACAAACAAAGTGCAGCGTGTTCCGGGGCCGTTGACAACGTCGATTGGGTGATATTGGTGATAATTCATAAGGCAGTATTGAAACTCGTGATTGCTTAATGGTTTGACACGGGGAATGGCTAGCGTTGAAGCGAAAGAATGGGTATCGACATAGCGCCGATACCCATGCTGTTTCTAAATACCAATCTTGTATCTAAAAATCATGAACCTGACTAAAGGTGCTTCACGCGGCGTTTAACTTCTTCTTGTTTACCGAAATTAAATGGTCGTGCATCCGGGCTACCAAGGTAACCACAAACGCGGCGTGTTACCGACACTTTCGTTGAGTCGTGGTTGCCGCACTTAGGACAAGTAAAGCCCTTACTTGTACAGTCAAACTCGCCGTTGTACCCACACTCGTAACACTCATCAATGGGTGTATTCGTGCCGTAGTAAGGTACGCGTGTGTAGCTGTAGTCCCACACATTTTCTAATGCTTCGATGTTCTTCTGCATATTCGGGAATTCACCGTAACAGATGAAGCCACCGCTAGAGATATCTGGATAAGGCATCTCGAAATCGATCTTGTCGTATGGGTTCACTTTCTTCTGAACGTCTAAGTGGAAGCTGTTGGTGTAGTATCCGCGGTCTGTTACGCCTTCAATAACACCAAACTCTTTAGTGTCAATACTACAGAAACGACTACATAGGTTTTCACTTGGTGTGCCGTATAAGCTGAATGCGTAGCCCGTCTCTTTGGTCCAAGACTCCACTTCACGCTTCATGTACGCCACAAGCTCAAGCGCTTTAGTACGCATTTCGCCGTCATCGTACAAGTGCACATCAGTGCCGTACAGCGCAGTCATTGCTTCGTGGATACCGATGTAGCCAAGAGAAACAGACGCACGACCGTTCTTGAAGATATCAGCAATAGAGTCGTCTGCTTTCAAGCGAACGCCACATGCACCTTCCATGTATAGGATTGGCGCCACACGCGCTTTCACGTTTTCTAGACGAGAAATACGCGTTTCTAGTGCGCGACGAGCTAGCTTCAGTTTTTCATCAAGCAGTTCGTAAAACTTAACCATATCTTGCTTCGCGTTAATTGCAATACGTGGCAAGTTTAAGCTAACAACACCTAAGTTGTTACGCCCTTCATGAATCAACTCACCATTTTCTTCGTAAGTATTCAAGAAGCTACGGCATCCCATAGGCGTTTTAAATGACCCTGTCACTTCTACCACTTTGTCGTAGTTTAGAATGTCTGGGTACATACGCTTAGATGCACATTCAAGCGCTAATTGCTTAATGTCGTAATTTGGATCTTGTTTCTGGTGGTTCAAACCATCTTTGATTGCAAACACCAGTTTAGGGAATACTGCTGTTTTACGGTTCTTACCCAAACCTGCGATGCGGTTCTTCAAGATAGATTGCTGGATCAGTTTCGAACCCCAGCTTTCGCCTAAACCAAAACCAAACGTAACGAATGGTGTTTGACCGTTAGCCGTGTGTAGCGTATTGACTTCGTATTCCAAAGACTGGAACGCATCGTAACACTCTTTCTCAGTACGAGAGATAGCAAAAGCTTCTGGGCTATGAATGTCCCACTCTTTTGCTAACGATAAATGCTTCTCGTAGCTTGCCATTACGTAAGGTTCTAAAACCTCGTCGATACGGTTAATCGTTGTACCGCCGTAAATGTGGCTCGCCACTTGCGCGATGATCTGTGCGGTTACCGCTGTCGCCGTAGAAATCGACTTAGGTGTGTCGATTTCCGCGTTACCCATCTTAAAGCCATGCGTTAACATGCCTTTCAAGTCGATAAGCATACAGTTAAACATTGGAAAGAACGGTGCGTAGTCGAGATCGTGATAGTGAATGTCACCACACTCATGAGCTTGTACGATGTCACGCGGCAAAATGTGCGTTTTTGCGTAGTGCTTAGCCACGATACCCGCCAACAAGTCACGCTGAGTTGGGATAACTTTACCGTCTTTGTTGGCATTCTCATTGATCAGATCAACATTGCTCTCTTCGATCAAACCTTCGATCTCACGTGTTAGCGCACTTTGCTTTTCACGGGCAGTATCACGGTCATGACGATATTCAATATAAGCACGAGCTAGAGACTTATATGGTCCCTGCATTAGCTCGTTCTCGACCAAAGTCTGGATTTCAGAGATATGAACTTCATCGTAGTCTTCGAGCTTCAACTCAACAGCTAGCGCTACATTCAGTGCATAAATAGCAATTTCTTTATCGGCTTTGTCTGATGCTGCTTCCACTGCAGCTTGGATGCGATCTCTGCTGAATGGAGCTCTTGAGCCATCACGCTTGATTACGATTGATTTCACCACTTCTCCTTACTCTTGATGTATTCACAGACTTATCCACAAACACACTATATAGAGCGAATTCTCGTTTAACTAACACTAGATATTGTGGCGTATTTAACGAGAACCACCTAATTTGAGTATTGATTTAGATCAACAAAATACTCACGTAGACCAAGATCAATTCAATATTATTACGTCAGTTCTCAAGTCTAAAAGAAACAATGTAACAACAAAAAAACAGCGAAAATGAGTTGAATTTTTGGTAAGTGTTGTAGGATAAAGGCTCAACTATATTAACCCGCCAAATTAAGGGCATTTAACATGAATCGATGGCAAAAGTGGATAATGTTTGCTTGCTTACTCAGTAGCCATGCATTTGCCGAACCTTTGACCATTTCCAGTTGGAATATTGAATGGTTGTCAGACAGCACTGCTGTGAATAAGTTTTCTGAGCAACGGGACCAAGCGGATTACGATAAACTCGAACAGTATTTTCAATCCTTGAATGCCGATGTGGTTGCCTTTCAATAAGTCGGTGACGTAAACACCATTCAGCGCATCGCTGGCGATCAATATGAAATCTTGATGTCTGATCGCTCATTACCCAAAAACAGGAGTCGACAATTTAAAGAAGTGAATCAATACACAGGGTTCGCGGTTCGTAAAGGAATCACACTCACCGACTACGCCCACTTTCCTTTGGAATCGAGTGCCAGCAGTAAGCTTAGGTTTGCCAGTTACATGGTCGTAGAAACGGCAACCAAGCCGATTCACATGTTGTCTGTGCATTTAAAATCAGGTTGCAGCGGCGCTTACAAGTCGAATAGCAATTGTTCAAGGCTCAAAGCGCAAGCACAGCAACTTAATCAGTGGATACAGCAAAGAGAACGCAACGGTCAGGATTACGCGATACTCGGCGATTTCAACCATAACCTTTCGTACTCAAGAGATTGGATGTGGAAAGACTTAACTAAAAATACCGACGCTCAGTTAGCAACAAGGAAAACCCGCGCAGATTGTAAGGTACGTTCAAACCGCAATAACCACCGAACGCATCAGTTTCGCTCGGTGATTGATCATATTGTCGTCAGTAAGTCACTAAACGCAACTCCGGCAAAACAAGAGATATTTGAAACGCAAGACGTGCTGAATTATAAACTCGGTGATCACTGCCCAGTTTCCACGACTATCCAACAGTAGATCTTGGTATAAATAACACTAGATATAAAAAAGGCTGACTCGCTTTTCGACTTAAAGCGAGTCAACCTCTCTGTTCGAGCAGCTAACAACCCATCATCTGAGCCTATGCAAAAAATACTAGCCGGTTTTATTCGTACGACCTGCCAGCCACATACCCATTAGCATACTGATCATAAATACCCACACAATTGAATTGCCACCGCTGAGGCTGGTTACCGCAGGTCCCGGGCAAAAACCGGCAATACCCCAGCCTAAACCAAAGGCTGTTGAACCTAAGATCAACTTTCTATCGATTAACGGATTATTGCTGCTGTCTAGAGGCTCACCATTAACGGCTTGAGCGCGCTGTTTAATCACCAGATGGTAAAACGGTGCGAACACCAATAGCGCGCCACCCATAACGAATGCCAAGCTGATGTCCCAATCACCTGTAATATCTAAAAAACCAAGCACCTTCTTAGGATCAACCATACCTGAAATGATCATGCCAGACCCAAACAGAATGCCTGAAAGTAAACCGATAACTATAGTAAATGACGAGTTTTTCATTATGCCCCCAAGCCAATCAGATTTTTGACAAGCACAGTTGCGATGGCCACACTCATAAAGACACAGGTCGCCACGATTGACCGTTTGGATAAACGTGCCATCCCCACAATACCATGGCCACTAGTGCAGCCATTTGCCGTCTTAGTACCAAAGCCGACCAAAAGGCCAGCAATAATAACGAGCGCTAAATTCATCTCTTCCAATTGAGGAAGTTGGTATCCTGTTGGAATCAATAACCAACCACTCGCTACCATTCCAACAATAAAAGCAAGTCGCCAATGTTTTTCGGTTTGGCCAATTCGCGCATCCGGACCTGACTTCAGACCTTTATTTGAATTGAGTGGCAACAGACGGCTAACAATGCCACTGATCCCTGCTACTCGCCCAATGCCTAACATAAGAACGATTGCTGACACACCTAACAACATGCCACCAAAAAAAGCATTCCAAGGTATTAAATTAATCACAGACCTCTCCCAAAATGACTTACCTATAAACTCATCACCTTAACTTAAATTAGAGTTTACTAATAAATGTAAATTAGTCAACACTAATGTAATGAGATTGCGATGTGTTAGAGACACGTTTACTGTATCGAAAATTAGGACGACAACAACGAGGAAAGACTAAAGCTAAGCCAATACAAAAAAGCCCTAGGCATTAACCTAAGGGCTTATGATGAGTTTTGATTGATACGCTATCATTCGTACCGCAACCGTTACTTAGCCTTATTCTTTTCTGCTATCCACTGCGACATGTACTTAGTACTTGCCATGCTGTGGTGCTTGAGCATCGAACCAAAGAAATTATCGAGTCGATGTGATTCAAGCTCAGAATCTAGGGCAATCAACCGCTTGATCAATCGGTTACCCAGTTGATTCTGCTCATAATGCGCTTCAAGAATTGAATGACATTGACTTTGGGTCTTAAGCCACTTCTCTTGATCTTGATAAAGAGCTACCGCTTCTTCGACAAACGCATCGATATCGTCTGCAACCGCGCCCGGCCATTGCAACTCACCTTGCGGCAACATGCCTTCACGACCAATCTCACTGGTCACATTTGGAGTTTGCAGCTTCATCGCGTCAAGTAACTTCCCTTTGATCCCTGCACCAAAACGCAATGGCGCTAAACATACACGTGCCTGCTCCATCACTTCTTGAGCGTCTTTTGCCCAACCTTTGATATGGAAACCAGTTTTAGGGTTGTGTAATGCGGTCGCTTTTGGCGGCGGATACGATCCATAAATATGAAGCTCAGATTCAGGCAACTGTTTACGAATCTTCGGCCAAATCTTTTGTAACTGAAGCACCGCATCCCAGTTAGGTGCATGTCTAAAGTTGCCTATCGTCATGAAATGCTGACGTTCTTCAAAGCTTTTCGTGCTCTCTGGAAGCGTATTAAGATCAACCATGAACGGCAGATGATGAAGCAGTGTGGGATCGATTTTGAACTCAGATTGAAGCAGTTCCATCTCATGACTTGAGATGATCAACGAAAGATCACAGCGCAAAATCGCGGCAATTTCACGTTTAGCTAAGTCACTATGCAGATGTGCTTTGGTCAGTTCCGTCTCTTTCTTAACCGCTTCGTGGCGCGCATTACGCAGAAACTGTAAGTCTTCAGTATCCAATAGTTTGAACGCATTCGGACATACCTTCTCAACACGCCAGCCAAACTGCTCTTCCATCATAAAACGGTCAAACATCACGATATCAGGTTGCAGATCATCAATGTAATCATCAAAGCTATCACAATTTAATTGTATAGATTGGCTTGTGATCCCCTCTTCTGAGAGATCAATCATGTGCTCGGTTTCTTGAGCGGGCGTGGCAAATTCAACGCACCACCCTTGCCTTTTAAATAAGCGTAAAAGAGACATCATGTGGCTGCCTGCCGCCGATGAATTCGGTTCAGGCCAAACGTAGCCAATGGCTAAAACTTTCTTCAAAACATTTCCTAATACATAACAAAAGGGCTCCAATGAGCCCTTCTAATGTTAACTTTTATCAAGCGTTCTCTCTTTAGATTACAACCACATTAGCCCTTGCTTAAGGTGACAGTGTAACCACTAAAAATATTAAGTGCTATGTTGAACAATATGCACTCAAACCGCTTAATCGAGACCGGTTTGCTTCATGAGCTGAACAACGTCATCCTGCTACTCGTTCTCTGAGTTAGGACGCGTTTTACAGTGTAAAATCGCGCTTTCTAGAAGCTCTAACGCCGATTTATCAGCTTGCGGAAGCTTAGCATCCGATTGACCTAGTGGTTCAACGCGATTGCCCCACTTAATGTGGCCAGCACCCCACGTTAAACCTGCTCCAAATGCCGCGACAAGGATATTGGAGTTCGGCTTAACGAAGCCTTGCTCTAATGATTCACACAGTGCAATTGGCACGGTAGCAGCCGATGTGTTGCCGTAGTTTTGGATGTTAACAAATGCTTTCTCGCGCTCAATACCCGCCATATCACACAGAGTTTGAACAATTCGGATATTCGCTTGGTGCGGAATCACCACGTCGATGTTATCGGTAGAGATACCAGTTCGGCTCAACACAGTGTGCGCCGCAGCCCCCATACCTTTTACTGCACGCTTAAAGATCTCTTTACCCACGAAATCGAAGTCCCAGTAACCGTTATCAGCCGCAAAACGATCCATGGAGGTACCGAATTTTGGTACCGCGAGAATGTCACGCCCTTCAGCATCGCAGCCGATTTGAGCTTCTTGTAAACCCACTTGTTCTTCAGTACGCGATAAAACCACCGCGCCCGCGCCGTCTCCAAAAAGAACCGCGGTATCACGCTTAGTCCAATCGATGAAGAATGACAGGCGTTCTGCACCCACAACGATTGCATTGCGGTAGTTGCCCGCTTGAATCAGTCGAGTCGCTGTTTCAACACCGTAGATGAAGCCGGTACACGCCGCGTTGAGGTCAAAAGCGGCTGCACTCTTAATGCCCAAGTTCTGTTGAACCTTAGAGGCGATATTTGGGATAAGAGAATCAGGGCTGCACGTTGCGATGATAACGAGGTCGATATCTTCAGCCGTTAGACCAGCACACGCCATGGCATGTTGCGCGGCAACCGTCGCTAACTCAGAAGTATTGACATGACTGATACGACGGTTTTCGATACCGGTTCGAGTTCGAATCCACTCGTCAGATGTCTCAATGAAAGTACTTAGATCATCATTGGACAACACGGCTGGTGGCAGACACTTTCCCCAGCCTGTAATTTCGGCATAAAATTTTGTCATCATTTACCTGTTTATTGTTTGTTTTTATTTAAGTATCGTAGTCTTGTTTTAAACAGTATAAGCGCTCTGTGCGTGATTCGTAAATCGCGTTAGCCACGGAGTTACAATAAAAAGAGAAAGTTATGTCTACATTCAACACACGCTGCCCTTCTTGTAATGGCGTAAACCGAGTTCCTTCAGAAAGAGTTTCAGAAAGCCCCACATGTGGTAAATGCAAAACAGCGCTGCTCGACGGCGCGCCTATCGAAGGAACGTCACTGAATTTCCAATCCATCTTGAACAGTTCACAGCCTGTGGTTGTCGACTTCTGGGCGACATGGTGTAACCCATGTGTCGGTTTTGCGCCAGTGTTCAGCGACGTTGCAAAAGAACGCTCTGGAGATGTTCGATTCGTTAAGATTGATACTGAAGCACAGCAGCAGCTCGCGGCAATGTATCAAATCAGAAGCATTCCGACCGTGATGGTGTTTAAAGACGGTAAACGTGTCGATACGATAAACGGCGCGCTACCAAAAGGTCAATTTGATCAATGGCTGAATCAAGCTCTAACCAAATAACATGGGGGGGTGAGCTATTGAATTTCATTTTTGCTTTATTCTAAGTAACCACACAAAAATAGGTTAGAGAGCCTTGTCATCACTTTATGGGTATATCTCAAATCGTGTGGTGACGGGCTAAGATCAACGCCCCATCAGCATCAAAGAGAAAATCTCACAGATGCTGATTGAAATGCCGAGATGTTATCCATAAATAAATCCATTTATTCAAACCGGAAGCCTTTCTAATCACCAGTTTTCTTCAACAAAAAAGAGTATTGAAGAGATACCTGAACGCGTCGCTCTTTATGATAGTGCTAACGTTCGACATGCCTTTCGCAAGTAGAGTGGTAACTCGTCATGCCAATACCGTAAAGGGACGATTTAACAGATAAGCGTCAATGCGAACCCAATCAGAACAAGCCAACCACTTTACCGTCTCTCTATAAATTAAACCACTATTGAACAACAGCTTAACGGCTTTTCGACCGTATAAAATCTGGCCAAATCGTGAAATGTCGCAATGGTATTTTAGTTTAGAGTGGTGATTAATTTATTTTATCTTGACGACTATTTTTATTCGTTTTACCCAATCCAATTTCTCCTCCATAGTCGCGGAAAATTCATCGTTCCTTCGACTATCAGAGGCTCCTGCATTGGACAATATCCAACCAACAACTCGCATAACGGTCCCTGTTATTGCATTGTCTTTTTACGCGATCGCTTCAGGCTACTTAATGAGTTCATTACCATTAATGCTGTCTGAGTATGGCTTAGACAAAAATTTATCGAGTTGGTTGGCGAGTGCATTCTATGCAGGTCTACTGGCTGGTACATTATTGATTGAACGTGCCATTGCGCGTGTTGGTCACAAAGACGCGTTCGTCATCGCATTGAGTGTGTTCATCGCCACGATCCTTGTATTGCCATTGATCCCACATCAAGCAGTATGGCTATTCGCTCGCTTTGTGGCAGGTGTGGCGGTTGCAGGTATCTTCGTGATTGTAGAGTCTTGGCTAATGAGCGGTGACGAATCACAACGAGCAAAACGCCTCGCTATCTACATGTGCTCACTGTACGGCGGTTCTGCCGTTGGTCAGCTTGGTATCGGTTACCTAGGTATTACTGGTGGCGTACCTTTCATCGCAATGTTCACCCTTCTGTTTGGTGCGATCATTGTGCTGATGTACGGACAAGCAACGCCACCACAGATCCACGATGCGCAATCTTTGTCTTTAAAGCAGATCAGCAAATTAAGCCACAGCGCGCTCATTGGCTGCATTGTATCTGGATTAACACTCGGGGCGATTTACGGTTTGATGCCAGTTGAACTTGCTCAACGTAACATTGCTCACGAAGACATAGGCGGTTTGATGGCTTTAGTGATCATCGGTGGCATGGCTGTACAACCAATGGTGACTTGGTTATCTCACCACGTAGGACAAGTGTTATTAATGGCTCTGTTCTGCCTGCTAGGGGTTGCAAGCATTGGCGTGTTGACTATCAATCACGATTTCTACGTATTAGGCATGAGCCTGTTCGTTTTGGGCATGGCAACATTTGCGCTGTACCCAATCGCGATTAACTTGGGGTGCCGCAACCTTGACCCAAACTACTTGGTGTCAGTGACTCAAATTATGCTGCTTTGCTACAGCATCGGTTCTGTTGTTGGCCCCATCGTTGCAGACAGCTTTATGAATTCACAAGCAGGGCTGTTCACGTACCTGTTCGCGTCTCTGCTTGCGACAACGATATACATGCTGGTCGCGAGCCTAAAGCGCTCTCCTTTGCAGATTGCAGGCGAGTAACTTCAGGACAATAAATATTTGCCACTAAGGCTCTGAGTGAGGACTTTACGTTTAAACTCAGGGCCTTTTTGTTTTGCATCAATTGAAAATCGGTGAATGCGCTAAATATTGATGAACTCGCTAAATGATGCGCTTTATTGCTTAATCTCTATCTAATATCTGATAACTCTTTCGATATTGGCTGGGTGATAAACCGAAATGCTTTTTAAATCGATGCGAGAAGTTATAAGGATCTTTGTAGCCTAAACGATTGGCAATCATCGACACCGACCAATCTTGCTGCTTCAATAAACTGGTCGATTTATCCATTCTGAGCTGAATCAATTTGCGGCGAGGCGAGACATTAAACAATGACTTGGTGACCCGGTTTAACTGCTCTTCACTGATAAAGACACGCTCTGCCATCCCTGCAACTGTCCACGCCAAATGGAGACTGCTCTCGATTTCATTGTAGAGTGCCTGAACTCGCGCAGTGGTGCTTGTCGACTTAGGTTCAAAGCCGGTCAAACTCCGAATGATCTCACTCATAAGTAACTTTCTATAACTCGCTCTGCCACCAATTTCAAAGTAAACCAAGTTCATTAACGACCAGATTTGTTCACATTCTCCGAACGGCACAATACGCTGGCCTAAACTTGCAATGTGTTGCCACTGAGGAGTCGACGGTGTCAACATCCACGCCATCTTCCAATAATTGTATTGCGGGTCAAGCTCAAAACGGAAAGAGGTTTCAGCCGGAAGAACAACTAATGTATACGGCGTAATGGCTTGCACCGAGGTAGACGTCGTCAGTATACCGCCCCCTTCTTGTGTGAAAATGAGCGAATGCACATCCACTGATTCGCGTTCCACCCAATAAGCATCGTACAGCTTAGCCATACCGGCCATGTAAACCCCACAACTCTTCATTTCTGGGATATCTTCAACGGTCAAAAAACGTTCTTTACACGCTTCAGCTAAAAAGACGTCATCTTGCCATCTCGATTTAGGTCGCATTTGTTCAATGACGGATTCGCACAGGTTTTGTTGTTTTTTGAACATGTTTTTATCCGCCTCAACTCACTATAGTTCTGCCATAAATTGGAGAACCTATGACTACTAACACTAACCCTGAATTATACAACAAAAACACGGCTGAGAGCATATTACCGCGCATTCTCAAGCTCGGTTTACCTGTTGCATTACAAAGTGCGCTTGTCGCAATTCTAGCCCTTGCTGACGTACTGATGGTTAGTGACTACGGTATGGAAGCAACAGCAGCAGTGGGAATTGCATCAAAATGGCACTTCGTAGCGATTATGATTATGGCTGGCTTAGCCTCAGCAAACGGCACTTTGGTTGCGCAATATTGGGGAAAAAACGACCGTAAAAGCGCACGCACCGTATCATCCATTGCAATGGTGTTTGGTCTAAAAGTTCTGCTGCCTGTTACTGCTATCATCACTCTTGGCTCCCACTTTTTAATGATGTTGCAAACCAGCGATCAAACTGTGATAGCACTCGGCGCGACTTATCTTTGGTACGGCTTCCCTGTCCTACTTCTGACTCATATTGTTGTCGTGGTAGAAGCCAGCCTACGCTCATCGGGTGACACTGTAACACCTCTATTATTAGGGGCGGTGACCATTGCACTCAACATTGCACTTAACTTCATTCTGATTAAAGGTGCCTTTGGTATTCCTGCGATGGGTGTTGCGGGTGCAGCGCTTGCAACGACACTAGCTCGCGCAATTCAAGTTGGCTTGATGTATGGCTATATGCGTATGCGTAAACACTGGCTATTAACGACACCAAGTTCACCACATCGTCCGTCATTGTGGTTGTCTTACCGTCGTATTGCACTGCCATTAACGATGAATGCCGTATTGTGGGCAATGGGCACCATGGCGTACCAAATGATCTTCGGTCATATGGGGACAACAGAGTTGGCTGTATTCTCTATGCTCGCGCCCTTTGAATCGCTGTGTTATTCGGTATTTTTCGGTATTTCAGTGGCGTGTTCAGTACTGCTAGGTCATTCATTGGGTCGTGATGAGTTTGATGAAGCGATGAGTATGGGACTGACCTTCATTAAAGCCGTCGTTGGCTTTGGCGCGGTTGTCGGTCTTCTTCTCTTCGTCGGCAAGGAGCACGTATTGAGTTGGCTGAATTTAACAGACGAGAAGTTATACCCACTCGCAGCACCAGCAATCATGATCATGTGTTTTGCTGTGGTGATTCGCATGCTAAACATGGTGATCATTAACGGTATTATTCGTGCTGGTGGTGACAACGCGTTTTGTCTACGCATGGATTTTATTGCGATGTGGATGGTTGGCATTCCAGTATGTGTGTACGGTGCCTTTGTCGCGGGATGGGATTTCAAATACATCTATGGCCTGATGTTGGTAGAAGAAGTGGTCAAACTGGCCATATGTTCACACCGCTACCTAAGCCGACGCTGGATCAACAACCTAACGGTGACCCACGAAGAGCCGCAAACTGCATAACCCTCTAAATTGACCAATCTAGGTTTACAGTTAAGTATTAAATAGAAACAAAAAGGTTTGGTAAATCAAACCTTTTTGTTGCCTCGTTCTCTAGAGGTATCACTATTTTTATCCATTCGGATATGGCGATTCGACACATTCGGCAATGGCTTATCGGGCACTTTTCGTTGCTCATGAATCAAATGCCTGAACGCTAAAATCGGATGCTTAAGTAACATTCTAGGCCCAGCATAACGCATCACTAACCGCATCTGCTGTTTCGGTTCGGGCTTATAGCAATGTATTGGACACTTGTTACAAGTCGGTTTGGTTTCACCATAAGGGCAGCGATCAAGTCGCGTTTCGGCATAGCGTAACAGTTGCTCACACTCTTCACATAACGCGCCATTCTGACGCACTGCACCGTGGTGATCTTTACAGTAGATGTGCACCATCGCAATCACGGTTTTGTACTCCGTTGCGAGTTCGCCTTGTAGAATGTTGTTATGTTGAAACATGATTAATTGCCCAGAGATAAACCGTACAGGTTGAGATTAACACTTTCACTTAATACGTCTTCGACTCGCTCAAAGACAAAACCTAATTTTGTTAGCAATGCGATACTTCGAATGTTATCTGAGGTCGTGATGGCAACTAAATGATCGATATCAGCGTGATGTTTCGCTTGTTCAATTATCGCTTGTGCCGCTTCTCGTGCAAAACCTTGACCGTACGCTTCAGGGACAAAACCATAACCAATATCATGTGACGCTAAAGTCTCTCGTTTAATTAATCCACAGATACCAATTGGGGTGGAACAATCTTTGATTTCGACCATTAGTAAGCACACTCCCTTCTCTCTGTGCATCGTGAGAATGTTATTTTCGATGTATTCAACAGCCTTGTCAGTATCAGTAATGCCCTTGTCTCCAATATAACGTAGGAAATCTTGTAAGCTGTATAATCGTTGAATAAACACCGCATCTTGAGGTGTGATCATTCTTAATCGTAAACGTTCGGTCTCGACTGCCTGCATAGTGATATTTTCCTTGCTGAATACCATGTAAATATTGAGTTCTAGATCTAAAATGATTATCCTCCACCGCCTAAACTAAATACAAGGCTATGCAGCAATGAACCGTAAGAAAAAAATCAACCAAATTCTAAAGAAGAAGCAGAAACAAGCGAATTCGAAACTGCATGGTAGCAACAAGCCTCGCTACATTTCTAAAGCTGACCGTGCAAAAATGGAAGCTGAAGAACAGGCTAAAGCCGCTCAAGAGCAAGCTGAAGGCACAGTTGAAGCGACTGTTGAAGTCGAAGAGACAAAAGCTGCAGAGTAAGTTGTGAACTCGCAGCTCTCTTGTCTGACACTCTCCAAGAGCCAACAGACAAGAACAAAAAAAGCAGCCTCTAATTGGGCTGCTTTTTTGATCCTACCATTTTTAATCGCGCTGATTAGCCTTTAAAAGGCCGAACTTCCCAGCGTGTAAACGGCGCTTTTGCATGAATCCCCGCGCTTCCCCAACGATCTACCGGATCAACAACCAGAATTCGTTCAATCGGTACCAGTGACTGAAGCAAAGTCGTGGGCTTTTTCGTGGTCACGAACCACAGTGCATCATCTTCTGAAAACATCGCTTTGAGTTTGGCTTTGTCTTGCTCTGTCCATTCAAGTTCAGCTTTGAACATACGCTCTGCAACGAACAGTTGGCTACCTGAAGCAAAATCTTCCAAGCTTTCTGAAAGCAACAATACTGAATCGACGTCATTATCCAGCAGTACCGCTTGTTGCTTGTTTATCAGTTCACGCACATCAAGCATGACACGTTGTAGGTTGCCATCAATGGCATCAGCCTGCGCCGGCCACAATAACTTAAAGTCGTCAGCTACGATCGCCGCCATGCGCGTTAAGTTGGTTGGGTTTAACCACGCATACTTAGACACATCACCACTCGATAACGTCAGTGCTGCGACACCTTGAGCACGCGGTGTGATCGCTTGAGCGGCATCCACTTCCACTAAACGGATGTTACCCTGCCTTGCGTATATGAATGTAGGGTCCGCCGGCCAGATGGACGACAGCGTTAATACGACCGTTGCCCTTTTACCGGATTGTAAGACTTTGCTTGCGCCCTTGCTGCCAAACCAGTTTGGCAGACGATCAATACCATAGCGCTTTGGCGGTAGATATTCGGTGGTAATGTCTGTGCCTTTGGTTAGCTCTGTCGCCAAAGCATAAGTCACCGGTGTACTGGTGAGGATATCCTCAGCATTAGCATTGATAGACACCATTGAGCCAGCCCAAAATAGGCAGCTTAGTGCGCCCGCTTGAGTCGTTGCCTTCACTGAGCTTGAGATACGATTCATTAAAGGGGTCATGATTATGCCTTTCTCATAATTCGATAGAGTGTTGCTGCTAAGAAAAATGTCGCAGAAACGATGATGATTGAAGCGCCTGATGGTACGGGCAGTTTTAGCTCCATAGGTAAAACCGTTCCGACTACACACGCGATAGTTGCCAACAAGGCAGACAGCAGCACAAAACTACCCATACGTTTAGTCAGCAAGCGAGCGGTAGCACCTGGAATCAGCAATAACGCGCCAACCAGAACGGCACCGACAATCTTCACCGCGGCAATCGTCACTAAGGTGATCATCATGACAAACAAGTAGTCGTAAAAACTGGTGTTATAACCACGAACCTTGGCAATATCTGGGCTGATACAAGTCAAAAGAATACGATTGAACGTCGGAATTAAGAGCAAAATGATGATCGCGCAGCTGCCTGCAAGAATCGCTAAGTCTTGGTCTGTTACCGTCAAAATAGAGCCAAACAATACGTTCTCAAGCATGTGAATATTGATTTTGCGTGCAACGTACATCAGTAACGCCGCGCCCACCGCTAACGCTAGTGCAAGGAAAACGCCGACTAAGGTATCGTATGGCACATTGGTTCTGTTTCTTACAAAATGAAGAAGCAGCGCGAAGATCATACAGAAACTAAACAGTCCGATAATTGGGTTTTCCGGTGGCTCGCCAAGCAACACTCCAATAGCGATACCGGTTAATGCCGCGTGACCGACCGCTTCCGAGAAGAAAGCCAGACGTTTTGCTATCACTAAAGTGCCAAGACCACCTAATAACGGGCCAAGTAATAGTGCCGCCACCAAGGCATTGACCATGAACGCATAGATGAAGCTGTCTGATAACCAACCCGCTTCAACACCACTTATGGCAAGGTGTCGTAACCAATCCATTACGCAACCTCCTTTGGTTTGTTCATCGCAGCGCCACTGCTGTAATGCTGGAATAAGCTTTCAATTTTACTTGGGTGCAGTACTTGTTCATGTGGACCACTATCCACCAAGAATCGATTCACAACATGTACATTGGCTTCAAGGCGACGTACTGCGGTGACATCGTGGTGAACGGCAAGGATCGTGCGACCCTCGTCAACACATTCACGAATCAGCGATTCAAGATAACGAACGCCCTGCTCATCCATGCCGGTCGTTGGTTCGTCCAACACTAATAAGCTTGGGTTATCCAACAACGCTTGAGCAAACAACACGCGTTGCTGCTCACCGCCCGACAACTGTCCCATGCGGCGATCGCTACGTGTCGCCATACCCACTCGATCCAACTGCGCTAATGCAAGATCCAACTGCTTGGACTTACCACGCCAAAATAGAGGAATTCGAGTTTGGTTAAGCAACACGAAATCCATGACTGTAAGAGGTAAGCTCGATTCAAAGGTCGCTTTTTGAGGAACGTAACCAATACTTGGCTTTTCTGGCCAATGAATATTAATTTGCCCAGAGAAAGGCGTCAAACCAAGAACCGAGCGCAGCAAAGAGGTTTTACCACCGCCGTTTGGTCCCATGACCACATGGCACTCACCCGCTTTAAGTTCAAGTGAAATATCGTCAAGAATGACGTTGTTGTCGTACTGTAGACCAAGTTGATTGATTGAAATCGATGGACCTAACATTATGCGTTCCCGCTTTTAGCTTGGTTCGCAGCCGCAAATTTCATGGCTTCGATCAGCGTTTCTAGGTTCTTCTTCATCTCAACTTCAACTTTATCGTCTTGATATTCGCCGTGCGTCATGTGAGAAAAACGGTAAAGCTGCACGCCCGTTTCCGCTTCAATGGTGTCAACAAAACGGTTTGGCATGTTTAACTCATAGAACAACACATCAATGCCCGATGCGCGGATCTTTTCGATCGTCTCTTGCAGCTGGCTCGCACTTGGTTCAACACCGTGTGCAGGCTCAATCACCGCTGCCACATCCACACCAAACTCTTGCAAGATATAGCCATAAGCATTATGCGTGGTCGCCACCTTCATACCTGAAGTATCGAGTTCACCTAGTGACAACATCGCATCGCGCTTCATAAAGCGAAATTGCTTAGCGTATTGACGCGCATTGTTACGATAAAAAACCGCGTTGTCTGGGTCGAGCTTAGAGACTTCACTCGCGATGGTGTAAACCTTTTGGATGGTTGTCGAAAGTCCAACAAACGTGTGCGGATTCACCGCGCCTTGACCCACTGACTGGCCTAATGCCGGCAGTAAAGGCACTTCTTTGTTCGCTTCGATCACCACTAAGTCATCACGTTGCGCGGCTGAGATTACTTTTAGTGCGAAGTCGTCATGACCAATACCGTTTACCACGATGGCGTCCATCTGGCTCAATCGCTTTAAGTCGTTCGGTTGTGGCAAGTAATTATGCGGATTAAAGCCAGCATCAACCAAAGGAAGGATGTTCACTTTGTCACCCACGACGGCTTTTACGTAGCTGTAGTAAGGCTGAAGGGTTATGCCAATCGTCAGCTTATCGCTGTCGACCTTGTATTCTTTTGCCAATGCATTGGGTGTCATTAACACCGCTAATAACGACATCAATAGAGTCATAATTCGCATAGTAAATCTCTTATAATTAGTGAGCATTTTTGTAAGCCGGAGTACTTAATGAGAAGCAGCATCATGCTGTTCAACTTGTGATTCATTGACGACCATTTTCCAGCCGGCAGATTCAAGTGTGTTCTCATCAAAATGAGTCGGTTGACTTGCTACGCCTCCTAGGTAAATCCAGATTTCAGGAGAAACACTGTTGGCGTTCAAAATAAAGGAATCCGCGAAGCCATGATCGGTTGGCGTAGCTTGTTCACTTAGTGCCGCATGTTCACTTGCTAACGCGACGTAGTAACCACGCTCGTCCAATAACCAAGTATGAGAACCTTTACGCTTCCAACTCTGGTCTTCAACAAATGGCGCGACCCATTCATCTTTAAGTGATGCAACACTTGGCCATTCGCCGTCAGAGTCCATGCGCAGGTCACGAATCTCTTCATGGGCCAAACGCAGCTCGGATAACATCGCCAAGTTTTTCTGCTCAACATCGGTCACTAAGATTTGATGATCGAGTACCGCTTTGATATGCGATTCTGCTTGATGAAATGGGATAGCAACCATGGCAAAGCTCAGAATGAACACCATGATCAGCCCTACCCATTTGCCTTCTCTGCCGCCCGTATCAGCACGCACACCTTGAATCATCATTTCTCACTGATCTCGACAACGTCGACTTCAACAGGAAACTCATGGCCAGAATCGAACACAAGGTAGAACTCAGTATCAGGGTTGGGAAATTCAACAATAGAGCGCTTGTCCGTCAACTCTTTTGCAATTAAGTTGTCTTCGTAGTCGTACATCTCGACTGTATAATCAATCGCTTTACTGCCGTCTGAGTAGCCCACTTCACAGGCCACCATTTGGCCTTCAAACCAACAACTCATAAGGGGAAAGTGTGCTTGCGCAGGTAATGCAGCGAAACCAAGTCCCAGAGCCATGCATGGGGCGACTACCGCGTTTAGTTTTGTTTTTATTGTCATGATTTGTACCCTAGACACAATGCAATTTCTCAGTACGAGACTGAGTGATACAGGGCTCAAATGAGCCCCTGTTTTTGAACTCGTAATGGTGATAAACCGTTGTTGGTCTCAACATCGAGGAACCTCCTCGATAAAGCCAATTATTGAAGCAGTGCTTCGAAGGTTAAATGGACGTTGGCACTGGCTTTGTCTGCCAGTGGGTTATTGATCAACTCACCTTTGTAGTTTGCTTTCATGACATAACGACCCGCCACATCCGGGGTGAACGTGATTTCGCCATTCTCATCACTCACAACATCAATCTGCTCTTGGTGGTTGCGGTAAAGCGTGCCTTCACGGGTGATCTCCGCGGTCACGTCTTTCTGAACTTCACCGTTATAGAAGAATTGGAATGTTACAGGTTCGCCTTCAATGATGTCTGAAGGGTGTGTTACTGGTTTCATTTCAAGAAGCTTACCCTCAATCTTAAAGACTGAATCTGATGGCTTACCGACTGTGATGTAACTTTCAGCGCGAGTGAAACTGAGCTGCGTTACCACGTCACGTGATTCTTTAGGAAGGACGGAATCGCGGTCTGCCTTGTTCGCTTTGATCCTTTTCACGGTATCACGACGGCCCGCTTTATAATGTGTATAGTAAGAAGGTTCATTATTAATCGCGACTTTATGCGTACCTTCTTCTTCAAAGTAGAAATCGAAAATTGAACGACGTTTACCGCGAACGACAAAGTTTGGACGCTCGCTTCGGCCATCGGGCATGATGACCTGCGCATTTTCACTGC
This sequence comes from Vibrio minamisatsumaniensis, assembly GCF_050337445.1. Classification (NCBI taxonomy): domain Bacteria; kingdom Pseudomonadati; phylum Pseudomonadota; class Gammaproteobacteria; order Vibrionales; family Vibrionaceae; genus Vibrio; species Vibrio minamisatsumaniensis. Next base: position 42,957 of record NZ_JAKJSY010000018.1, read on the forward strand.
CTGCGGGCTTATCGAAAACGAATGTACCGTGAGACGCAGTCACGTCAAATGTCAGCCAATCCCCCCCCACTTTCGATACCGTGAAGTGAGACGGTAATACCCAACGGGGGTGTGCTTGGGCTGTAGTCGTTGACGCTAAACCGAACGCCACAACACCCGCTAAAGCCAGTACTTTCATTTTTGTCTGTTTCATTATGTTCAATTCCGTTATTGATATTTTTTAACTGTGTCACCCAATGAGGTCTAACGATGACAAACGCCGATTCTTTTCTCACTGGTGAGTCATCGCAGGTATTAACTGGCGCATCGGCTATTTAACGAGGTAATTCAAGGTGATTTCACCCGTCTCTTTGGTTGCCTTTAACTGATAAAACGCATTTGCATCCGTAAGTGATACTTTTTGACGCAGGTAGTTACGGCCACCGTGTTCACGAACCACTTCGATGTGAACGGTATATTCACCTTGGTCTAGGGGCTGGCCGTCATCGCTCTTACCATCCCAAACGAAACGGTACTTGCCAGCTGGGCGCGTTGCCGATGTCACAGCATCAACGAGTTCACGATCGTAGCGTCCAACTTTTCTCCACCAGCTACGTAAATCTTTAAGCCATTCGTCTTTACCAACCCAAAGCTCAATGGTTTTTACTGACTTTCGCTCACTGTTTTCTACCCACACCGCCACATAAGGGCGTGCATACATTGAGGTATCTATCTTTGGCAGCTCAAAACTGACATCCATTTTTGCCGAATCAGGAATCGCTTGTGCCATACCTAGGCTTGGTAAAAGAGACAACGCAAGAAGTGCCTTGCTCCAGTTGATTTTTTTCATGTTTAACAACCTTTTAATCCGTTTAACCTTTGACTTTTCTTGATGCTGATTGATCAAGCGAGTGAAGAGTTAAGGCACAGCAACAAAATAAACAGCAAGTGAGATTACAGAGCCAACGACCGTCCATTTAATGGAGGTATTGAGCGTTTTTTTCTTAGGGAGTAGCAAGCACACACCGGTGAGAACAAAGAAGATCATCAGCAGCGCTGTGATATCGATGAACCACTTCCAAACTTCGCCGCTGTTACGCCCTTTATGTAGGTCGTTCAACAGAGCAATCACGCCGTAATTCGTGGTTTCGACTTCCACCGTTTCAGACGTCAGATCAACAAATACCGAACCGTTGTAGCCTGGCCCTTTGAAGTCCATTGACACTTCACCAACAAGCAATGCTCCATCTTCAATTTCGGTGTAGATGTCTAAACCAGAAGCAACACCAGATAAATTAGCCTCTTCAAAAAGAAATGCTTCAAAGGCGTTATCATCGACTTTTAATCGTCCGTCTTCGATCGTGAACAAACTGGCGGGAAGTGTTAGCGTAGAGCGTTGTATATTGGGTTGGCTTGACTCAAATAACTCAGGTCGATTTAGGGTGATGCCCGTTACCGAGAAAAAAAGAACAACAAACAGAAGCGCCATTGAAATATAAACATGAAGTCGACGAGCCCAAGATTGGATCGCCCTACTTTTTAACGACATACAAACTAATACCTATAAATTTCATGGCGACAATCTAGTTGATAATCATTCGTATTGACATTTAATTTACATTGTTTACGTTCGCAGATTGTTTACATTTGCAAATGACGTAAGGAAATTTACGCAACATTACATGGGAAGTCATCGAACTGTTTGCCTATTCTTGCTAACTTGTACTAGAGAGAATGGTTCACTCGTCATCATTCTCATTAATAACAGGGGGCAAACCTTAAAAATCTCAGTATCAACATACTTGATTGAGGTTGGTGTAGGGTAGCAACTGTGACTTTAAGGTGTGAAAGTTGAGACTATTTGAGCTTTCCAACACTTTGACAACCATGTAAACGCGGTGGACTCTTTGGTTGATGTAGTTTGTTAAAAACTGAGCGAATAACCGATTTATGAGCGCTAATTTAGCCTAAAGGGATTTTGAAATGCGTATTATTGTTTTGGCTTTTATGACGCTTATAACAGCGTGCAGTAGCCTAATACCCGGCACAGAAGAGCGTCTCCAACAATACATAGGGGCAAACATCAGCGATGTACAGGCGTTGTATCTCAGTGAACGCTCGCGCCCCATCAGTTTTTGGGCGTCTCGACACTATGCTTGGGTTGAAATGAAGACGTTATGGGAGGATGGCAACACTTTACACACCTTTAAAAATCCTTATCGCGACTGCTCCATTAACTGGATAACGGACAACAGTGGTGTTATTCAAAGTGCTACGTCTAGTGGCACGATGTGTGAGCCTTAAATCCATAAATCCATAAATCCATAAATCCATACAATATAGCGAGATGAGCTTAAGTCACCAACATTAACGATGGGTGTCATTGGAGCGAGCAAATGGCACCCATATAAATGTTATGCTTGTTGTGTTCGGTTTTCACTATCAGGAATTAGACATTTCCTTTATCACTGACTTTTCTAAGCTGAGTCAGGTATTTAATCCAACCTTGTGCTTCAGATGACGGTTCAATGTTATTTGCACGCTTGGCTTGCGCGAGCGCGTTATCAAGCTTCTTAAGCTTGTACCATGAACGTACTTTCGCTAATGCCACATCAGCTTGTTTGTTTTTGTCTTTCACTTTGTCTAACACAACCAATGCTCGCTCGTAGTAACCTTGCTGAACCAGTAGTTGAGCTACATTCCAATGATACTGAGCATCTTTTTGAGACGCCAACGTCCACACTTTAATGGCATTGTCCCACTCTTTCGCTAATTGCCAATACGTGGCTTGCTCTGCGAGAAGTTGAACGTCGCTGTTCGCATCGTCTAACTTAGCTATTTCTTGTGCGGCTCGCTCTGGAATACCACGTTTGGCATACAATTGAGCCAGTAGCCGTCGATCTGATTTTTTAAGCTCTACGCCTTGGAGATCAGCCAGTGCTAAGGTATTCAATGCATCTCGGTAACGATCCAGTCTTAACTGAATACCGACCAGTTGACGCCACCAATTATCTTTCTCTGGTTGAAGTTCAATGAGGCTTTCCAATGTAGGAATAGACGGTTTCCACCGCTTTAACTGAAGCTGTGCGCCGAGTTTTAACGATAGAGGTGATAACTCAGGTTTTGAATTGAACTTATCATGATTACCGATGGCCACGAGTACTTTCGACCAGTTCTTCATTTGGTATTCAGCTTGTGCAATTCGCATCCAAAGCGTGTCTTTCTTTTCCTTTTCTGGTGCTGTTTTCACTAACTCGTAATAGTACCGAAGCGCCTTTTTGCACTGCTGATCGTTCAACAACAAATCAGCCAGCATGCGCTTCGTGACCCAAGCTTGCTCATCAACGAGCAAATGCGTATCGACGGCATAAGTGAGCTGCTTAATCGCCGCATCAGTTTTACCATCTTGCCAATAAAATACACCAAGCATACGTGCTACATAGGCTTTATCGTAACCTTTAGAGAGATCTAAATCCGCCAGTACATCAATGGCCTGCTTAACCTGTTCATCTTGAGCCAGTTGATAGGCCTTTTGAACACGAATAGCCGTATATTGTGATAACGCTTGGGCTTGTGTTGTTAGGGGCATTAATAACACGCCCACTAATATCCATATCTGTTTCATCATTTTGCCAACTTAAACTCGAGTTTCACGGTTTGACCAACTTGAGCTATCGCTTTTCCATCAACAACTTTCGGTTGATATTTCCATTTTTTAAGTGCTCTCACGGCTTCACGTTCAAACATTCTACGTGGGTTTGCATCCGTGACTTGAATGTCGACAGGTCGTCCCGTTTCATCGATGGTAAAAGACATAATGACATGACCTTCAGCGCCACGCTTCAGCGCTTTAGCTGGGTAACGCGGTTCGACTCGATACAGAGGCATTGCCTGTTGGTTTGACCCAAAATCAGAAAAGGCTGGCGCGTTAATCGCTAAACCATCAATTGATGTATCCAAATTCAATGAAGGCAGTGACGACATTGAGTTGAGTGGCGTCACTTCCGCTTGTGATTGAGACGCTTGTGCTTTCGGTGGCGGATCTGGCATTTCTGGTTTTTCAGGAACGACACGTTGTCTTCTTTGAACTTGTTGTTCTTGTTCCACCATCACCATATTGAAACTTAACGTCTCACGGTTGTCTGCTGAACGTTGATGACCATTATCGACCATCCAAGCCATAAAAGAAAAAAGAGCTAAACCCAATGCGCCCGCCAGCGGTAGAGCAAGAAATAGGCGAATCATTGATCAAGATCCTCCCAGATCATCGCTTATCAGCCGCAAGCGCAATATTTTTAACACCCGCACTTTTGGCGGCGTCCATCACTTTAACAACCGTACCGTTATAGGCGTGTTCGTCCGCCTGAATAACCAAAGAAGCATCCGGTTGTTCTAATAACAAATGTTCTAATGTCGCTTGAACACGTTCAACATCAACAACACGTTTATCTATATAAATGTCGTTTGCAGAAGTAATCGCAACAAAGATGCCCGCATCCTTTTGGCTGACGACGTTAGACGCTTGTGGGCGATTGACTTCAACCCCTGATTCACGAACAAATGAACTGGTCACGATAAAGAAGATCAGCATGATAAATACAATATCAAGCATCGAAGTAAGGTCTATTTGAGCCTCTTCGTTTTTAGAATGACGTCGACCGAGTCTCATCGTTGACTCCTTAAAGATTTTTCTAATTTCAATTCTAAGTGGTGACACACTTTTGCTAAACGCGCGTGAACAAACATGCCTGCCAAAGCAGCAACCATACCCGCCATGGTTGGTAGCGTTGCCAACGAGATACCTGAAGCCATCAATTTAGGGTCACTGCTTCCTTGAGTCGCCATCACATCAAAAACAGAGATCATACCGGTGACGGTACCTAACAACCCCAACATCGGGCAAATAGAGACTAATAGCTTAATAAAATTCAAGTTCTGGTTAAGTAAGATACTCGCTTGCCCCAACCAACCTTCACGAATGGCTTTAGCATACCAAGAAGAGTGCTCTTCTCGTTCATGCCACTGAGTAATCCAAACCTGACGTTGCTTTGGAAAGTAGAACGCAAGATAAAGTATACGTTCTACCACAAGCACCCAAAATACTAGGACAACCGCGGCTAACCACCACAGGACGAAACCGCCCTGCTCCATAAAGCTTGATAAAGACAGCAGCCAGTCACTCGTTAACCAACTTGCTGGTAATAGAGAAGCCGACAAAATATCCATTACGCCACAGTCCCAACAGGTGAGCCAACAGGGTTCGATTCAGCTCTCTTTTCTGCCTGATCAGCAACAAGACCGATACCTTGTTTCTCAAGAATATTACGAATGTTCTCAGCCTGAGTGCTAAGAATGTTGTGGGCGAATAGAAGAGGCATTGCTGCAACAAGACCAAGTACGGTGGTTACCAGCGCCATCGAAATACCTCCCGCCATCACTTTAGGGTCGCCATTGCCAAACTGGGTGATCACTTGGAATGTTTCGATCATGCCGGTTACTGTACCTAACAAACCAAGCATTGGTGCTAGTGCTGCCAATAGCTTAAGCATCGATAAACCTTTCTCTAAGTGAGTCTGCTCATCGACTACCGCTTCTAAAAGACGCAGCTCTAGCGCTTCAACCGTTCGGTTTTGCTCTTTGTTGTAAACCGCAAGAACCCGACCTAGAGGGTTGTCACCCGCTTGATCTGGAGCCTTGAGTTGTGCGCGAATTTTCTGGCGAGCGATAGCCAAAGAAATACCGCGAACCAATGCGATGATTAAGCCAATAACCAAGAATCCGATGATCACTTTACCAACCACGCCACCCGCTTGAAGGCGATCGGTTAGGCTTGGTTCCAAAGCCAATTGTTCTAGCATGCGCCCACGAGAAGGATCGACAACCACATTCGATACTTCACCATTTGCTAATGCAGAAAGCGACGCCAATGTTGGGCCATTCGACGGCTGTTTTAGATACGCTATCGCATCTTGACGCTGAGTGTTCCAGTTTACGTAGCCTTGATCGGTCACTAGGCCAATGGAGCCTAGACGGTAAGCGTCGACAGTTTGTGTGTTGCCTTCACCGTTGATGAACGCTATTTGGGTTTTACTCAGCTCTGTGCTCGCTTTAATCTGCTCAACCATACTCATCCACAAACCTGTCAGCTGTGGCATTGAAGGCAGTGATTTAGCATCCATGATTTGGGTAACGGTTGCCGTGTGTTCAGCACGATCCACACTGTTTACTGTTGTACTCAGCTCGGCACCGAGTTCTTTGGCATTTTGACGCACGACACCGAACAACTCGCCTAAGCTACCGGTCTCTAAACGCAACTTCTCTTCCAAGCGAGCGAGCTTGTTTTCGTTGTCACTGAATGTCTGAGTCAGCACATCGGTCGCATTTTGAATAGAAGTGCGCTTCGCTTCAAGTTTAGCTTTAAGCGCTTTGAGTTCTTGTTCTCTCTTTTTGAAATCAGCTTCACGTACTAAATTGTGAGAAGCTTGAGCACGGCTCTCCATTTTTGCTTTATTCACTAGTTGAGCCGTCGTGTCTGATGCAGAAAAAGCAGAAAATGAAATAGAGGCCATACAAATCAGCGCGGCGAATGGTTTTAAGTTCATTACTTAACCTCCGCAACGGTTAAAGAAACAGGTAACGTTATCAAGCTTGGTGCCGCTTGTTGGTTCGCAATATCGTAAGCTTTATCTAATTCAGATTTCATGGATGAATCGAGCGCTTGCCACTGATTTTGTGTTTGATTCCAAGCCCAATATTGACTGCCCTTTAGGTTGCGAGCCACTAAAGAGATACGACCTAAGTGGAGTACATCAGCTTCAATCGTTCTGTCGCTGCTCAGTGCTACACGACCTTGATACGCACCCAGCTTGATACCGTAATCCATCTCTATTTGGTAAGCTTCTAGAATACGACGGTATTTTTCTGCATCACTCACATCAGCGTGAGTCATCATTGCTTGCAGCTTTTCAACTCTTTCTAAACGCTGTTGTTTCTTGATTGGCACATCTTGTTCAACCAACTGTTGCAGACCATCAATCATTTTATACATCAAAGGCACAACACCTTGACGTGTGTACTTAATTTCAGCGATCTGATCTTCAATGCTCTTCGCTTCTTGATTCTGGCTCTCAACCAAGGCAACCAAGTGGTCGTGATAGATATCTAGGTTTTTTACTTCTTCTTGCAGACGCTCAATCTCAGCTTGTAGCATTAACGTTGCTTGTGAGCTTTGATCAATAACTTTTTGGCTCGACGCCGATGTGTTATTGGTCTTGTTTTGAATGGATTGAGCTTGATCTAAGCTGTTTGCCATCAAAGGCGTTGCAACCAAGGTAATCGCGRGCGCTAAGCTAGTTTTAAAAAGAGTCATAATTATCGTTATTTACTATAGAAGAAGGTCAAATGAATTTTATTGATAAACAGTCTCATCATCATTAAAAGTCACTCACATTACTAGAGATATTTTGCGAAATAGCAGAATCACGAAAGGGGAAATCCGCTGTTTTCCCCTGCGTATTTATGCTAGCAATAATACTCGATTATCAAATTAGTATTTTACTTGTAAAGTCGCCATGTAGTTGCGACCCTCGCCAACCACGACACCGCTTGTGCTGCCCCCTTCAAGATAATCAGTATCAAACAGGTTTTCTACATTGAAACGAGCAACAAAAGCGAGGTTTTCGTCGTACTTCATTGTATGTGCGATCCCCATATCGACACGCGTGTAGGCGTCCTTTTTGAAGGTGTTTGCATCTTCAGTGTAACGCTCACCAACATGATAAACACCTAAGTTGACATCAGTACCGTTATTAAACGAATAAGTAGACCAAATACTGGCGGTAAACTCTGGGACATCTGCTGGCGTTTTGCCTGCCAGTGCTGGGTCATTCTGGTATTCCGCATCCAAAAGCATGGTTGATGCACTCAGAGAAAAGGCATCGGTCATGTAGCCAGTAGCCGACAACTCGACACCAGTATGAACTTGCTCGCCCACTTGGGTTGTGCGTGTCTCTTTACCGTTATTGCTTGCGGGGTCAAGGTCTTCAGTCACTTGCATGTTCGACTGAGTGATCTGGAACAATGCGCCCGATACCAACAGGCGCTCATCAAACAGTTCCCACTTAGAGCCTAGCTCGTAAAGTGTACCTTTTTTTGCCTCTTGAGATTGTCCAAAATTCGCATCATCTTGATCTGTAATTTCACCAACAGGCTCGAAACTTTCAGCGTAAACCGCGTAAATAGAACCGTTTGGAGCTGGTGAATAGATTAGGCCGGCTTTAGGAAGGATGTTGTTGTAACTCTCCTCTACACCTTTACTGCTCTTCGTTTTATCGTGAGCAAAACGCACGCCCGCGAGCACTTGCCATTGGTCATTCAATGTCACTAAATCTTGAACGTAAAGACCGTAGTGCTGGCTTTCTGAGTGATCAACTTTGCTGTCATTCTTGTAGCTAACGTTAGAAGGCATATCAAAACCGTTACCACATGATGCGACGGCTTCTGCTTCTGTTGCGTTAACACAGGTGTAGCCAGAGTCATATAAACGTGCATAGTCGTAATGTAAGCCATTCACACCAACAAGCAGACGATGGTTAACACCTAGCGCATCAAAGTCACCCGTAAAGTCTACGTAAGCGGTATCAAACGTCCATTCATCATGACGGTCTGACACCTTGTAGCCGTAGCCACCGTTCTTATCGTCATATACCGTGTTGTTCGATTCTGTACGTTGACGTTCATAGAACTGGCGGTTCATGCCTGTTTTCATAGACCAAGCTTCGCTTAGATGAGCCGTTACCGATACTCCGTAATTGGCAACGTCATTGTCTGTTTGAGCAAAACGCTGATCGTTCACAGTGTTAGGCTCAATCTCTTTACCCGTCGATGTGTCGATTTTAGAACCATTGTCTAAATCGCCCTCTTCTATCGTACGATCATAATGAACCGACAACATGATATCTTCGTTGATATCGTAATCAACAAACAAACCACCCACAAAACGATCGGTTTCGACATCCGTACCATCAAAACGTGTACGGTAAGAATCTTGGTTTTCTTGTGAAACAATAAGACGAGCACGTAAAGTTTGCTCATCATTCAATGAGCCACTAACATCCGTTGTCGTGCGAGTGTAGTGATCAGAACCCATATCCTGACTTACATTAACTTGTGTTTCATACGTAGGCTTCTTAGACACCATGTTAACAAGGCCACCCGGCGCTGACTTACCGTAAAGGAGACCCGCAGGGCCTTTTAATACTTCTACGCGCTCTAAAAGTTCGACAGGCTGGCGATAGTGAGACCAGTGTTGAACACCATCACGCAAATAACCAGAGCTACTGTCGAGCTCAAAACCACGAAGTGTAAAGCGTTCACGGTTTGTTGACTTAGAGCCCGCACCAACAGAAGCGTCATTTTTAAGAACTTTCCCTAATGTGCTAGCACGCTGCTCATCAATAATTTGTTCATCAATGACTGAGATTTGTCCCGGAGTCTCTAATTGAGTTGCCTCCATGCGCATGGCTGTTGTGTTCGTGTCAGCTTTGTAACCGTAGTCACGACCTTCAACGACCATATGCTCGTCTGTTTTTACTGTTTCTGCCAATACCGCTGGTGACGCTAATACTGCACCAATCACTAAAGCTAATGGGCTCTTTGAAAACATGTCCTTTTCTCCGCTTTTATTCTTTTAGACGAACACTTTCTATTTATTCGATGTGCTCGTTAAACCGTTTCCGGTACCACTGAATCATTCTCGATAGGGAATATAAGTGATAACCATTACCATTTGCATTGAATTTACATTCTTTGCATTCAGAGGAGAGATGCCCCCTGAACTTTAGAAAAGAATTCAAGGCTCTGGCGGAATGAAAAATCCATCGTTTGCTTTACCTACTGGGCTACAACCTTGTTTTTGCTCCTGATTCGATAAATGAGCGGGACGCAGTAAAAAGCTTCGTCTTATTTATTACCTGTGAAATGGCCTATTTATGTATAGAGGTATCGAATTTTGTAAGTTTATTGTGAATATTCATGGTTTTATTTGTTTATTTCACAAAAATATCAGTGAGCCAGATCACATCTGCAATCCCGGAGTGATTTTTTGTTTTTCGATTTAATATACCGACTGCTAATCTCCTGCTCACTTTGAAAAGGTGTCAAAGTTATAAATAATAAGGAGTGTTCTAAATGAATACCAAGAAACCTATGTCTCTGACTGGACGAGTTATCCTCGGTATGGTCGTGGGTGTACTTACGGGATTTGCCATTCAATCCTTTTTTGCAGAAAGCGGGTTTGTTAACAACTATATCGTTCATGGGCTCTTTGAAGTCGGAGGACAAATATTTGTTGCGAGTTTAAAAATGCTTGTTGTTCCACTGGTGTTCGTTTCACTAGTATGTGGAACGAGTTCGCTTAAAGACATATCAACTTTAGGCCGTATGGGTGGCAAAACACTGGCGCTCTATATTGGTACAACTGCCGTTGCTATCACACTCGCCCTAACCATTGGTAACTTATTCCAACCGGGGGCAGGTGCCGACTTAACAGCAGCAAGCTCATTCAAATCAGCGGACGCACCATCTTTGGGTCAAGTCATCATTGACATGTTCCCAACCAACCCTATACAGGCGATGGCTGAAGGTAAAACACTGCAAGTAATCGTGTTTGCCGTATTGTTTGGTATTGCTATTAGTGCTGCAGGTAAACCGGGCGAACGTATCGCTGCTGTTTTCGCAGACTTAAATGAAGTTATCATGAAGCTGGTCGCGCTCCTGATGAACCTTGCCCCTTACGGCGTGTTCTTCTTGATGGCAAAAATGTTCTCAGGACTTGCTTTAAGTGCAATTTGGAGCCTAGCAGAGTACTTCTTAGTGCTTGCGGGAACCCTACTACTGCACGCCCTAGTGACTTACAGCTTGATGTTAAAAGGGTTCACTGGTTTAAGCCCGATGATGTTCTTACGTAAGATGGAAGATGCGATTATGTTTGCATTTTCAACAGCGTCTTCAAACGCAACGATTCCTGTCACAATGGAAACGGCGAAAAACCGTATGGGTGTTGATAACAAAGTAGCCTCATTCACCATTCCGCTAGGTGCAACAGTGAACATGGATGGTACGGCTATCATGCAAGGTGTTGCGACGGCGTTTATTGCACAGGCATACAATATTGACCTCACGATGGGTGACTACTTAATGGTTATCCTAACCGCTACGTTAGCGTCTGTTGGTACAGCAGGTGTTCCAGGCGTGGGTCTCGTTATGCTAGCAATGGTATTGAACCAAGTCGGTCTGCCGCTTGAAGGTATTGCTCTTATCATGGGTGTTGACCGCCTTCTTGATATGATTCGCACAGCTGTCAACATCACAGGCGATAGCGCAGTAACCATCATTGTGGCTAAGTCTGAAGGTTCTCTCGATGAGTCTCGCTTCAACGACCCTTCCGCAGGCGAGAAAGAAGAAGAAGTCAGACTATCGCAGCAACAAGCATAGTCTCACTATTATCTCCTAGCTTAAGGGATCATTAATGGCGATGCCTTAGCGTATAGATAAAAATATAAACGCCGCTGCGATTGCAGTGGCGTTTTTTTATGTCTCTCAAAGACCAAAATAATCAGCGGTCTAATCACTTATCGGGAACATCAAATTGACTCTCAAGCCTCCGCCCTCTCGATTCTCAGCGGTAACATGACCATTCATCACACCCATTGCTTCCTTCACGATAGCAAGGCCTAGGCCATAACCACCCGATTGTTTGTCTCTAGCTGACTGTAGACGTGTAAACGGGTCGAAAATTGTGGCCATTTTATTATCTGGGATACCGTGGCCGTTGTCTTCCACAGCTATGACACTGTAACTTTTATCAAGGACGAGTTCATGCGTGGTCACCAAAATATGAGCATCATCACCGGCATACTTAATCGCATTCCCCACCAAATTACCGATAACCCTTAAAAGTAACCTTTCATCAATATTAACCATTTTCGTCGGCGTTCTTAACTCGCCAACCAAAGTTTGGTTTGGCTTTAGATCGTTCTGCATTTGCGCAATAAGTAACGAACAGTATTGTTCCAAGCTCATCAAAGACAGCTTAGATTCGTAACGAGACGTCTCTAGTCGGCTAAATTCGAGAATTTCGCCGACCAGCTTATTCATCTCTTCCGTTTCATTTTCAAGCCTGTCGAGTAGACCGACGTTACTCTCATCGACTTTACCTCGCAACAAATGTAATGCGAGGTTTTGTCTTGCTAACGGCGTTCTGAGTTCATGGGACACATCTCGAAGCAATCGACGTTGCTTTTCAGCCAGAGACTGTATTTCAAATGTCATATGATCAAAATCATGGGCAAGTTCGTTAAACTCACGCGTACTTGAACCTAACTCCGACACAACACTGACGGAAAAATCCCCTTGTGCGAGCCTTCGGCTTGCTTCTCTTAAACGATCCAGCGGCTGTTGTAAGCTTTTCGCCATACCCATAGAGAACAGTAACAACACGAACAAAGCGATTAAGGCTTTTAACAGATATGAGTATGGCGCGAAGGATTTGGCTGGGTGAACCTGATCAGGCAATTGAATGACCAACGTCTTACCATTGTTAAGGGGCAGACCAAAAATAGGCTTACTCACACGGTCACTCAGTTGGTGATCTAACTTGCGCAAATAATTCAACTTGAATTCAAAATGCGGATGCATGTCTCGATGAGTGATGGGTTGATGATCTTGGTCGATAACGAAGAGAGAATAAGCTTGCGCATTTCCCCAATCCGCCAGCTCGTCCATGTCCCCTTCTTCGAGCAACACATTCGCTTGGTAAGCAAGGTCAAGCATTTCAGCTTTAACGGATTCAGGCACCTTTAACAAGGCTTTCATCAACGCTCGCTCTGCCACTCCTTGAAGAAGCAAGATACTGACCAGAATCACCGTTAAATAGCTGAATAACTGAAACGTCAAGCCATCCTTACGCTTGGCGATAAAGTCGGGGTAACGCAGTAATTTTTTACTCATGCCCCGACCGACTCTAAATAGCTATAGCCTTTACCACGAACCGTTTTTATGTGTTGCTTAGACAAGCCCGCCTGAACAAGCTTTCGACGTATATTGCTGATATGCATATCTAAGTTACGATCGAAAGGACAGAGTTCTTTCTTAAGCACATCGATTTGCAGATTGGATTTAGAGACAACAATCCCTTGGTTTTTAACAAGGTAATCCAACAAATCTTTTTCTGTACCAGTTAGCGGTAAACGAGAGAGTTGTTCGCACAAGCCATGATTAGATGACGCAAGAGATTGCCTTTGACGCTCAAAACCTACCCGACGTAAGATAACTTTAATGCGGGTCAATAACTCTGGAACATTGAAAGGTTTCGCGATGTATTGATCTGCGCCAGCTTGATAACCCTCTAACATAGAAGCGTCGTCATTAAGTGCTGTCAACATAAGAATTGGCGTAGCAAATCGCTGACAGATTCGCCTAGCCACTTGGATACCACTTAAATTAGGGAGCATTACATCCAGTAGAACCAAATCGATAGGGTTTGACTGGATAAACTCTAGCGCAGATTCACCGCAATGAGCGGTATCGACGTGATACCCCTCATTTTCCAATACTTCACCCAGTAACTCACACAACTGGATATCATCATCAACAACTAAAATGCGAGACATTGCACACACCGATAAATAAGAATAGTTTGCATTCTAATTATCAGTATTATTGATTTCAATGATAAAGTGAGAGATTTCCTCTAAAGCAGAAGATCTTTTTCAATCGCTACAAATTTCGAGGCTGAATCGATTAAGTGTTGGGCAGTTAATCCAGGAACACCATACACCTCGACCGGTTTACCGAAGCGTTGTTTGATTCGCTCAACAAGGATTTCAAAGTCCCCATCCCCAGAAACTAAAACAATCGTATCCACTGTCTCAGCCAGTTCTATCGCATCAAGGGCAATTCCCACATCCCAATCGCCTTTTGCACTACCATCTCTGCGCTGAATAAATGGTTTTAACTTCACATTAAAGCCAACACCGCGAAGGATATGGTGGAACTGACGCTGTTTAGGGTCTTGGCTAGAGATTGCGTAGGCATTGGCGGCAACAACATGACGCCCTTCAGTAGCAACATACCAAAACTGGTTATAATCGAAATTAGAACGGTATTTGTCGCGTGTCGTGTAGTAAACGTTCTGAACGTCGACCAAGATTGCTATATTTTCCATAAATTCATACCTTGAGATTTTCCGTATACCCTATTCTATCCAATTGAAAAATGCGAGTCGCTTTACTTAATAAAAATGAACCTGTCAGCTATCGTTAACGTAAATCTAATATCTTTAGCGTAATCCTAACTATGCTTAATGTAAGTAGATTCGTTTTGAACGTTTCTTAGATGGTTTTGAACTTCACCTTCTGCTTTACGTAACATTCAAATCATACTCAGGCTTAGCGCTTATGAAGGGAGGTTGGCAATGCTGCACCGACAAACACACAAATCGAACGTAAGCATCGACACAACCAAACTGGTGCAAACGTTGAATCAACCATCAAACTCAGGTCTCTGGTTTAGTTTGCTAAAACTACTGACCATCAGCACGGTGTTAATCATGAGCTTAACCATCAACTCAGTACTCGCCTACCCCGTCTATTCTCACTCAAAGCCTTTGCCGCACCGCAGTCTGATTTATTTCGCTCCTAAGGAAGATTCCGTCGTTAAAGCATTTCTGAATGAAGTATTGATCAATAACTGTCAATTGGACGAACGAGATGTCGTTGTGATGGTTATTGCTGAGAGTGGTTATACCGTCCCGACTTGGCTAGAAGAAGAGTTTAACTTAGAGGCAGTCACCAGCATTTATGAGATCCCGAAAGGATCACACACCGCGGTTTTGATTGGAAAAGATGGGAAAGAAAAGCACCGATGGAGTGGCAAAACAGATTGGAATCAGATCACTAATATCATTGATGAGATGCCAATGCGCCAACAAGAAATGCAGCGACAAAACAGTCGCTGCAGTATTTAATGACTCACTGAGTGTTATCTAGGTTACTCAACTTGTTCTTGAAACCAAGCCAGTTTTTCATGCAGTTGAGCGACACTACCTACAATGATCAAGGCTGGGCTGATTGCGTCTTTAGCCAGATTAGCTAAATCTTTTAGATCACCACGAAACACTTTCTGCTCTCGACGAGTACCATTTTCAATAATGGCGACAGGCATATCCGCCCTCATACCATGATATAAAAGATTTTTTTGTATATTGGGACTCTCTTTTAAACCCATGTAGAAGACAATGGTATGGTTGTGCTGAGCAAGAGATTGCCAGTCAATATTTTCACCATCTTTCTTAAGGTGACCGGTAATAAACTGGACACTCTGCGCGTGATCACGATGAGTCAACGGAATGCCCGCATACGCGGTTGCACCAGCCGCCGCCGTGATGCCCGGAATGACTTCAAATCTCACACCATTCTCAGCTAACGTTTCACACTCTTCGCCACCACGCCCAAAGATAAATGAGTCTCCCCCTTTCAGGCGTACCACATGCTTACACTCTTGTGCTTTGGCGACTAATAGTTGGTTGATCTGATCTTGCGGCACACAGTGATGATCGAGCTTTTTGCCCACATACAGCATTTCAGCATCGGAATTAGCCATTGCCAAGATATCTTTTGATACCAAGCGGTCATAAACGACCACATCGGCCTGTTGAATAACTCGTGCCGCTTTTAGCGTAAGTAAGTCAGGATCACCCGGACCTGCCCCTACTAATGAAACCAATCCTTTGGTGACTTGTTTAACTATCGATGACGATACTTCTGACATTCTGCGCTCCGAAAGCTTACTTGTTTTATCTCAAGCGTAAATCTACACGATAAGTCACTGTATTCACGATGACTTATCCAAATCCCTATGCCTTAGACTATCAGGTGTTGACATAAATATTCAGGCTAAATACCAACGAAGATAGAAGTAATTATAACAAAACAATCTATATCGGGTATTTTGCTCAACCAAATTCAACGCGTTGATGATCTTTTGGGATATTCAAACTAAAAAGCCCCAAACACTGTGTTGGAGCTCTTCATCTCACACTCAATGGCGCTTTAAATCACTTGGCTACTTGGCTACTTGGCTACTTGGCTACTTGGCTACTTAGCGATGGTGCCGTTTTCGCGTGAGTTAGGTATAAAGGAACCGTGGTTAACAGTAAACCACCAACGATATTACCCAAGATTGTTGGGATAAGGTTGAAGTTCAACCATGTCGCGATACCAAAATCAGCGCCGAGCATCATACCCAGTGGGAATAGGAACATGTTTACTACAGTATGCTCAAAAACTAATGCGAAGAAGATAAAGATTGGGAACCACATCATTGCTACGCGGCCAGACACTGTGCGAGCGGTCATGTTACCAATCACGCCTAGACATACCATCAGGTTACAGAAAATGGCACGTACGAAACAGGTGATCCATCCATCCATCCCCATATTTTCAAAACCTAAGCTACGACCAGTAGAAACAGCGATGAACTTTTGCGCAACGGCGTTGGGTTCTAGAGAGAAGTTGCCCGTTAGAGATAAAGCCACAAGGAAAGCAACAATCAGAGAACCGATCAGATTACCAAGACCCACAAGCCCCCAACAACGCAAAACACGCCCCCAAGTCACACCAGGACGGTTATCAAATTTCGCTAAAGGTGCTAAGCCAAATACACCCGTGACCAAATCGTAACCCATTACACTTAAAATCACGAAACCCACAGGGAACACAAGTGCGCCCACGATGCCAATCCCGGTTTGCACGATAGTTGTGATAGCGACAACCACCGCCAGAGATAAAATGATACCCGCCATCGTGCTTCGAATCAGAAGATCACGAGCACTTGTTTTTATTTTTGCTTCACCCACATCGATCATCGTTTGAACGAATTCAGCGGGTTTGAAATCAGGAGACATAAGGTTGTCCTTAAAAAGTTTAAATTAAAAGTGAAAATTGGATAGGAAAAGGCTCTAACTGCCGAGTTAAGGCAATATCGACAGCTAGAACCCTTGAACTATCAAATCTTGCTGACGAATTATGCTGAGATTTCAACCGCGCCTTTGGTCACACGAGCTTTGTACGCTTTCACGTTGAAGTTCTCGTCTTCCATACAGACACCCGTTGCTAGGTTAAAGCGTTGCTTTTTAAGTGGGCTTGCCACCCAAAGCGCTTCTTTGTGCTCAACAATCAAACCACGTGATAACACGTTAGATTGGAAGTATGGATCGGTGTTACTGATCGCGAAGACTTGTTCAGCTTCGGTTGGGCGGAAGATAGCCACTTGCTCACCAGCAACCAATGCACAAACACCTGTACCAGGGATAATGTCGTCGATCTTACTAACTTTGATAAATGCCATGATGTCGTCTCCCAATTAAACCAGTTCAACGTGAATGATGTCGCCCTGATGCTTTGAAGTAATGGCTTCAGGGTGTTTCTCGGTGAATGTCGCTGGACGGTGTTGTTCACGACCATCTTCAACAAACACAACGTTATCATCACGGTCATCAGCATTGATGAAGTGTGCAAAGCGCTTAAGTTGAGCTTCATCGTTGATGGTTTCTGTCCATTCACAAGCGAAGTTATCAACTAGGCCAGCAATGTCAGTTTCAAGTTGGTCATTGATACCAAGCTTGTTGTCAACAATCACTTCACGTAGGTAATCAACCCCACCTTCTAGGTTGTCCATCCATACCGAAGTGCGTTGCAGTGGCGCAGCCGTGCGGATGTAGAACATCATGAAACGGTCGATGTACTTGATCAGCGTTTCTTGGTCGAGGTCGCTTGCCAGTAAGTCTGCATGACGAGGCTTCATACCACCGTTACCACACACATACATGTTCCAACCTGCGTCAGTCGCGATGAGACCTAAATCTTTACCTTGCGCTTCCGCACACTCACGAGTACAGCCAGACACACCAAACTTCATCTTATGAGGAGTACGGATGCCTTTGTAACGGTTCTCGATCATCACGCCTAGGCCAACTGAATCTTGAACGCCGTAACGACACCAAGTTGAACCTACACATGTCTTCGCCATACGAAGTGCTTTTGCGTAAGCTTGACCCGTTTCGTAGCCTGCAGCGATTAACTTCTTCCAGATAGCGGGTAAGTCATCTTTTTGAGCACCGAATAGACCGATACGTTGTGCGCCCGTGATCTTGGTGTACAAGTTGTATTCAGCCGCTACGTCAGCCAAAACACTTAATGCTTGAGGTGTAACTTCACCACCCGCCATACGAGGGATAACAGAGTAAGTACCGTCTTTTTGCATGTTACCGAGGAAGTTATCGTTGGTATCGTGCAGCTTCACTAGCTCAGGTTTAAGGATGTGCTCGCCCCAGCAAGAAGCAAGGATAGAACCCGCTAGAGGCTTACAGACTTCACAGCCGTAGCCCTTACCGTATTTCTCTAATAGCGCGTCGAATGTTTTGATTTCTTCAATACGAATCAGGTGGAAAAGCTCTTGACGAGAGTAAGCAAAGTGCTCACATACGTCGTTCTTCACTTCGACACCGGCTTTAGCCAATTCAGCGTTCAGTACTGAAGTCACTAGTGGAATACAACCACCACAACCCGTACCAGCGCCAGTCACTGCTTTGATATCACCAATGGTGTGGTGACCTTCAGCAACGGCTTGAGCAATCTTGCCCTTCGTGACATCGAAACAAGAACAGATAACAGCAGACTCAGGAAGCGAGTCCGCACCCAGTGTTGGCTTTTCAGCACCAGCGTGAGCAGGGAGAATCAATGCATCTGGGTGTTCTGGAAGGTCGATTTCATTCAGCATAAGCTGTAGAAGATCGCCGTAGTCAGACGTGTCACCAACCATTACTGCACCAAGCAGCTTCTTGTTGTCTTCAGAAACGATGATACGCTTGTAAACTTCTTGCTCTTCGTTTTGGTAAACGTAGCTCTTACAACCAGGAGTACGACCGTTTGCATCACCGATAGAACCTACTTTCACGCCTAGAAGCTTAAGCTTCGCAGACATGTCAGCCCCTTCAAATGTGCTTTGGTTGCCAACAATGTGGTCAACTGCGACTGTCGCCATTTTGTAACCAGGAGCCACTAGGCCGTAGAACGTTTGGTTCCAAGAGGCACACTCACCGATTGCGTAGATGTCTTCATCAGTGGTTTGACAGTGGTCGTTAATCTCAATACCGCCACGAGGCGCAATACCCAGCCCCATTTGACGAGCAAGTTTGTCTTGAGGGCGTATACCCGCTGAGAATACGATGAAATCAGTTTCTAGCTCAGTGCCGTCTGCAAAGCGCATCACGTTACGAGCTTCAGTGCCTTCAGCGGCAATCTCAAGCGTGTTCTTACTGGTATGTACGTTTACGCCCATACGTTCGATCTTTTGACGAAGCTGATTACCACCAGCAAGATCAAGCTGCTCTGCCATCAACTTTGGAGCAAACTCAACAACATGAGTGGTTACGCCAAGCGCTTTTAGTGCACCTGCAGCTTCAAGGCCAAGCAGCCCCCCACCAACTACCACACCAGACTTTGAGTTCTTAGCGGTTGCTTCAATCGCTTTCAGATCTTCGATTGTGCGGTAAACGAAACAATCTTTACCTTCGCTGCCTTTAATTGGCGGTACGAATGGAAAAGAACCCGTAGCAAGGATAAGTTTGTCGTATTGAATTTCACGACCAGTGCTTGAGTAAACGGTTTTCTTTTCACGGTTAACGTTGATAGCACGTTCGCCGATCAGTATGTTGATGCCGTGTTTCTCGTAGAAGCCTTCTTTTACTAAAGAAAGTTCGTCTGCCGTGTGGTGTGAAAAGTAAGAAGAAAGGTGCACACGGTCATACGCTACACGAGGTTCTTCACAGAACACCGTGATGTCCATGTTGGCAACATCTGTTTTCTCAACCAAATCTTCGATATAGCGATGGCCAACCATCCCGTTACCGACTACGACTAGCTTCATCTTGCTCATAAGAATTCCTGAAGGTGATATATTTCTTAACTGAGCGGATAATGAATTATGAAATAAAATGAAAATATGATGTAAATCAATGACGAAATTGAACTACCCTAAAGAGGTAGAAGAAAAGAGGAGGAATTGATTCATTTTAAAGCAAAACAGAAATAAACCTTGCCTTTAGTAGGGTTAAGAAGCGTTGCGCACACACGCCTGTTTAACTATTTACAAGAGATCGATGTTACGCCGATTCAACAAACTTGTGAGAAATGACACTAACTTTCATTTTTACCAGGCTAAATGTAATAACAAATGAAAGTATTACGAAACGATGATGGACTGTGTATAAATATGAAGATATTAGCCATAAGAGATTCAACGTGATAGAGAGCCAAACAGGCCTTTTTACTCGTTTCGATTAAGCCAATCGTATTGAGGCAGAGCAGCAAATAACACATCGAATTGATCAAGTGAGGGTGGCATGGCGAGACGACAATCAAACCGATCGCAAACAGAGTAAGCAACGAGGGAAACGAGAATGATAGATAGCAAAAAGGCCAGCATTTCTGCTGGCCTTTCAACTTAAATAGTGGAGGCGCCTCCCGGAGTCGAACCGAGGTCCACGGATTTGCAATCCGCTGCATAGCCACTCTGCCAAGGCGCCTTCAATAGTGTTTAAAGAGAACAACTCTCTTGATTACGACCAAACAAGGTAACAATCAAATAGATGGTGCCCCGGGCCGGACTTGAACCGGCACAGCGCGAACGCCGAGGGATTTTAAATCTCTTGTGTCTACCAATTCCACCACCAGGGCACGCAATTCTTTATTGCGATGCCGATTACTGAAAAGTAAAACACCATCTTAATGCTGATGCCAATCAACATTACAAAATTTGGAGCGATACATCGGGTTCGAACCGATGACCTCAACCTTGGCAAGGTTGCGCTCTACCAACTGAGCTAGTATCGCATTTTCATTCTTATWAYCTCTTAACTTATCAAACTAAGAGAAAGAATGGAGGCGCCTCCCGGAGTCGAACCGAGGTCCACGGATTTGCAATCCGCTGCATAGCCACTCTGCCAAGGCGCCTTAGTATCTCCAACAGTATCGCTCAAAGCCATCCTCTTGGGTACGGGATGCATTCTACGGATTAAGACGATTGAGTCAATAATATTTTTTGTATTTTTAATTCGTTTGAATAAATTTCATACGAAACAGGCCAAATAGCTGACTTTATAGGCAAAACATACTGCAAACGTGTTATTCAAAGGAGACCTAAATCACATTAGATACCGATTATTAATCACTTCACCGAAAGTTAAAGATCAAAAAAGCGAGCCTCAGCTCGCTTCTCTATCAATGGTGTTTTTCGTCCAGCAAATCGTCTTTGGCTGCCGTCAAGTATTGCGCCATAGACCAGTAAGTTAGAATTGTTGCAATGTAAAGTGCGATGTAGCCAACCCAAATCATCCAATCGTCATAACGCCAAATCAGCACCCACAACGCGAACATTTGAGAAAGGGTTTTCACTTTTCCAACCCAAGAAACCGCAACACTTGCGCGTTTACCAATCTCAGCCATCCATTCGCGAAGCGCTGAAATGATGATCTCACGAGCTATCATGGTGACCGCTGGGATCGTGATCCAAATCGAGTGGTAATGCTCAGTGATCAAGATAAGAGCCGTAGCAACCAACACTTTGTCAGCGACCGGATCAATAAATGCACCGAAGCGAGAGGTTTGCCCCAACTTACGAGCTAACATGCCATCGAGCCAGTCAGTAAAACCTGCTACCCAAAAAACCATCGCAGCAGCAAAAGGAGCCCATTGATAAGGTAAGTAAAAGACGACAACGAATACTGGGATCAGAAACAGTCTCAGTAAGGACAAAATATTAGGTATATTCAAACGCATATTATTAGGCTCTTATTAATTGCGCTTCAATGGTGCGGGATTTTTACTATTGTTTCAATGCTTGATAAATGTTTTCTGCCAAAGAATGACTAATACCCGGCACTTTGGCTATTTCTTCGACAGTTGCACGCTTAAGTTCTTGTAAGCCACCCATATATTTGAGCAGAGATTGACGACGCTTCGGTCCTACACCTTCAATTCCTTCCAATGCACTGGTTCGACGAGTTTTACCTCGTTTGGCTCTGTGCCCAGCTATCGCATGATTATGGCTCTCATCACGAATGTGTTGGATAAGGTGCAGTGCGGGTGCATCACTTGGTAGATTAAACTCTTCACCTTCAAGGGTTACCAAGGTTTCTAAACCCGGCTTACGTGTTACCCCTTTCGCTATCCCCATCATTCTTGGTCTAAATGGCCAATCCCCCCAATATTGAGAAATGATCTCATGCGCGCGGTTTAACTGACCTTTGCCACCATCGATAAAGATGATGTCTGGAATTTTGTCGACATCGAGTTGCTTCGAGTAACGTCGTTCAAGAACCTGTGCCATCGCCGCATAGTCATCACCACCAGTAATAC
The DNA here is from genome assembly GCF_050337445.1 of Vibrio minamisatsumaniensis. Classification (NCBI taxonomy): domain Bacteria; kingdom Pseudomonadati; phylum Pseudomonadota; class Gammaproteobacteria; order Vibrionales; family Vibrionaceae; genus Vibrio; species Vibrio minamisatsumaniensis. Next base: position 65,411 of record NZ_JAKJSY010000018.1, read on the forward strand.
CCGTGATGTTATACCGGCGGTATTCAGCTTTAACCGGGCCTTCTTGATTGAATACCACACAAGAGGCAATCGTACTTTCACCCATGGTATGACTGATATCAAAACATTCCATCCGCTTGATAGAGTCTATCGATAGCACTTCTTGAAGCGCTTTGAAACGCTGATTAATCGTCATTTTGTGATTAATCTTAGTCGTGATCGCCGTCAATGCATTGGTATTCGACAACTTAAGATAACGGCTTCGGGTGCCTGAAGGGTGCGTATTGAAGTGAATCTTACGCCCCGCGACGTCACACAAAGCTTGTTGAATCGGTGTAACATCTTCCATCAAATCCGCATTCAGAATCAGACGCGTCGGGATGGTTCTGGCTTCATTATGTGCTAGATAATACTGGCTTAAAAAGCTCGAAAAGACCTCTTCTCGCACCGTATTGTTGGGAATTTTCGGGAAATGACTTCGACTGCCTAAAACCTTGCCTTGGCGAATCATCAAGATATGAATACAAGCTACGCCATTCTCTTGAGCGAATCCGAGCACATCCATATCTTCCATTGAATCATCAGATACATACTGTTGCTCTTGTACACGTCGAATCGCTTGAATTTGGTCACGGAAAGCGGCCGCCTGTTCAAAACGCAGCTCTCGACTTGCCTTGTCCATTTTACCGATGAGCGTCTCAAGGACTAATTTGTCTTTCCCTTGTAAGAATAAACGAACGTAGTCGATAAGTTCACGGTACTCTTCATCAGAGATAATAGAGCTGACACATGGCGCTGCACAACGACCAATCTGATACATCAAGCATGGACGGGTTCTGTTGGCATAAATGGTATCTTCACACTGGCGGGCAGGGAAAATCTTTTGGATGAGGTGCAGCGTCTCACGCACAGCACCGGAATCAGGGTAAGGCCCGAAGTATTCGCCCTTTTTCTTCTTAGCACCACGATGCATCGACAAACGAGGATGCTTATGACCACTAATGAAAATATAAGGGTACGACTTATCATCACGCAGAAGTACATTGTATTTAGGCAAGTACTGTTTGATGTAATTGTGTTCAAGAATGAGTGCTTCTGTTTCCGTGTGCGTAACGGTGACATCAATTTTATCGATATGACCGACCAAAGCGCGTGTTTTTTCACTGTCGACTTTTTTACGGAAATAACTGGACAAGCGTTTTTTGAGGTTTTTAGCTTTACCGACGTAGATAACAACAGCCTCGGCGTTATACATACGATAAACGCCGGGCTGCTCTGTTACTGTCTTGAGGAATTCAACTGAGTCAAACAAGTTGGTCACGATACGTTAAAGGGTCTCAGTGTCTAACATTCCATGTCTAATCGCTAAGTGAGTCAGTTCCACATCACCACTGATATTCAGTTTGCTAAACAAACGGTAACGGTAACTATTGACGGTCTTAGGACTTAGATTGAGTTGTTCCGAAATATCCGTCACTTTCTGACCCTTCGTAATCATCATCATAATTTGAAGTTCACGTTCAGATAAGTCTGCGAATGGATTTTCAGATGCAGGCGAGAATTGGCTTAAAGCCATCTGCTGCGCAATTTCTGGTGAAATGTATCGCTGGCCACTATTGACCATTCGAATAGCATTGACCATTTCATCCGGACCTGCACCTTTAGTAAGGTAACCCGCAGCCCCAGCTTGCATCACTTTAGTCGGAAATGGATTTTCCGTATGAACCGTTAAAACGATAATTTTAATATCAGGATTGAAACGTAAAATTTTCTTGGTTGCTTCTAAGCCACCAATACCTGGCATATTCATATCCATCAAAATAACGTCAATATTATTAGTACGACACCATTTGACAGCATTTTCACCGCTTTCAGCTTCCCCTGCTACGTTCATTCCACGGACGTCTTCAATAATACGTCGTATCCCTGTGCGAACCAGCTCGTGATCATCTACAAGGAAAACATTTATCAAACTTGTATCTCCACACTATTAATTGGCCCTGCAACCACTGTGTCATTTCGTCTGTTTACAACAATTAAAGAAAAGAGCAGTGGGTCACAGCATTGAGTACATCTTAAC